>JAVVPD010000033.1:0-22944 GCA_036655975.1 Desulfovibrionaceae bacterium
GTGTCGGAAAACTCAAGAAAATGGGCTTTGCCCCCGTCTTTGGTGTAGAGCCGTTTTTTCTCACCATAGAAAACTTGACGCCGATATTTAGGCGCAAAAACAATATGATATTTGCAGTTCCACTTTGTATGGGCTAAACTTTTGCTGTCACCCATTGTGACCTCCTTTTGATTTGTCCACTTGCAGTTGCCAGACCGCAAGTCATCTTTAACAAATCAAAAGGAGTTTTACTTTCATATGTATAGCTATAAGCTTACGGGAACCCCCCGCATAGCGGGGGGTTTTCTACATACAAAAAAGCCCTCACGATTTCTCGTAAGGGCTTGATTTTTATGGCTCCCCAGCACGGACTTGAACCGCGAACCTAGTGATTAACAGTCACCCGCTCTGCCGATTGAGCTACTGGGGAATAACAGCACACCGTAGTGGTGCGAAGAGAGTTGTATGTGAATGCGGCGCTTTGGTCAAGCAAAAAATTAAAAAAATTTCCGTAAAGCTTTCATGTATCTTTCCGCTTCACTATAGACGCAACCGCAATAGGGCTGGCGGTAAATATTCCATTGTTTAGAAATATCAATTCCCTCTTGCCAGCCCGTTCGAAAATCTTGATAAAAAAAAGGAATATTATTTTGTTCGGCGAGCGAACGGCCCTTGGTCACAATCGCCTCATGGGCCTGATAGCGTGAGTACAAAAGGCTGGTGCTGAAGGCGCTAAAGCCGTGCTTCAGCGCTGCCCGGCAAGTAGCCTCGAGCCTTGTGCTATAGCAATAGGCGCAACGCGCTGGGGGGGTATCCCGCGTGCCCGCGACATCTTTAAGCCATTGCTGAATATTCCAGCTATCGTCGGCCCACAGGACAGGCAGAGAAAGCTTTTCAGCCACCTGCACCATAGCTTCACGGCGGCGCAAATATTCAGCCAGCGGATGAATATTGGGGTTCATAAAATACGCGCTCACCGTCAGTCCCTGTTCGCGCAAACGCAGAACGGGCACGATGGAGCACGGCCCGCAGCACACATGCAAAAGGACGTGTGCTGCGGGCTTTGGCGCAATAGAATACGAGGTATTACACTCAGTCATACTTTTTCAGGGCACAACTTAGGGACGAATTTTGATTTCAATAGGCACATTGTATTGCTTTTCCATTTCACGCAATCTATCGCGCTTGTGGTTGAGTAGATACAAACCCAATTCCGTCGCCAACTCGATCTGGCAGGGGCCGGAGCTGCACAGACGGGCAAGGCGAGCAATTTCACGCATAACTTGCAAGGCGTGCCATTCAATATTGCGGCGCAAGCCCGTTCCCCCGCACGCGGGGCACGGTTCCATGGTGATGGCAAGGGCTGAGGATGCGGTACGCTGCCGCACAATTTCCAACAAGCCGAAGGAGCTCATGCGCCCCACATCGTGGCGGGCACGGTCATTCTTCATGGCATTCCGCAAAGTTTTTTCCACATCACGGATATGATTCTTGTCGCGCATTTCGATAAAGTCGATAACAATTTGTCCGCCAATATCGCGCAATTTGAGCTGACGCGCGATACATTCGGCAGCTTCCACATTGGTCCGCAGCGCCATGGCTTCAAAATTCCCCTTGCCCGAAATTTTTCCAGAGTTGATATCAATCGCCATCAAGGCTTCGGTTTGGTCAAACACCAGCCGCCCCCCAGAGGGCAAGATGACTTCACGGGAATAAATCTGTTCCAACTGGCGTTGGATATTGAAGCGTTCCCACAGCGTTTGACGTAAATCACTGTGTACTTTGACTAAATCGCCCTTGCGCGGAAACAACAGCGACACCGTTTCGCGCAGGGATTCGGCCTCGGGGCCGTCATCTACCCACACTTCGCACACGTCATCGGTAAGATAGTCGCGCACCGCACGTTCCGCGAGGCCCGGTTCTTGATAAATAAGCGCGGGCGTGGGTTCTGAGGTGCCACGTTTACGGATATCTTTCCAAACCCGTTTAAGATATTGTAGATCGTTCTTCAGCGTTGTCTTGGACGTGCCCGCACTCACCGTACGCACGATAACCCCAAGGCCTTCACCCGGATCAATACCGTTCATCATTTCGCGGAGGCGCGCGCGCTCTTCATCATTTTCCACCTTACGGGACACGCCAATCTGCTCCTGACCGGGTGTCAGCACCAAAAAGCGCCCTGCCAACGAAAGCCAAGTGGTTAAAAACGCGCCCTTACTGCCGGAGGGTTCCTTGACCACCTGCACCAAAACTTCCTGACCCGCTTTCAGCACTTTTTGCATGGGGGGAAATTTCTTCCCCTTCATGGTTTCGTGATGCGTCAGATAGTATTCGGGATGCACCTCATCAATTTGTAAAAACCCGTTCTTATTGGCCCCGTAATTAACGAAAGCGGCTTGCAAATTGGTGTCGATATTGTGGATAACACCCTTATAAATATTGCCTTTCGTCTTGGCTTGGTGCAGCATTTCAAGATAATATTCGTGGATGGCCCCTTCTTCCACAAGAGCCACTTCCACTTGCTCACCGGGTACAACGCTGATGAACATTTTGCGGCGTCCCACTTTTTCAGAATCACGCGCTTCATCGGCATCTTCAGGCGCTTCTGCCTCTACAGGCACGGGCTTGGAAGGGCGCTTCGAACTATGAGGAGCAGCCTTATGCCGCGCTGGGGAGGCTAGGGGCGAATCTTCCGCACGCAGGGAACCCGTTTCAGCGTCTTCCCCCGCCGTATGTTCCCGCGCATCTTCCTCCGTATTCTGAACCTCGCGAAGTCTATTCTTGCTACGACCACGCCCTCCCCGACGGCCACGGCGACTTTTACGCGCCGGTGCCTCCCCTTCCGGACTGGCTTCTTCGACAGCGGGGGGAGACGAATTTTCCACATCGGCGGATGCGGTACGGTCATGGGCAGGCGCCTGTATGCCCTCGTGCGGGTCAGCAGACGGCACAAGTTCGGTAACTTCCGCCTGCGCGAGACTCTGTTCCTGGCGGGGAATTGTCACCGGTTCGGCTTTTTCCGCTGCCACTTCCGGTACGAATGCGGGAATTTCTGGTGCGGGGGCGGGCGTTGAATCCAGAGCTTGCTCGGCTTTCCGATCAGGTGTTTGCTCAGGTTTCAATTCTGGTGTTCGCTCAGGTTTCAATTCTGGCGTTTGCTCAGGCTCTACGCTCGGAGTTTTCGCTTTCGGGACACGACGTTTAACGGGTTTTTTTTCCTTCGGGGCGGGGGGCGTGGGCAAAGAAATTTCTTGATCGGTAGGCAGGTGCTCAGCTTCAGCGGCAATATTCACAGAATCTGCCACAACCGTATCCACCTTGGGGCTGGCACGGCGGCGCGAACGCGGCTTTGGCTTTGCGTTGACAGGCTCATCAACTTCCGTCAGCGGAGCACTTGGCGGGATGTCCGCAACAATTTCGGCATCAGCACTGTGCTTGGGGGAGCTTTTCTGCACACGTGGGCGCGGAGATTTGCTGCCTGCGGTTTTTGCAGTAGGTTTAGCAGCCTTGGGAGCTGGCGCCTTTTCGGCGGTATTTGTCGGGCTTTCTGCCTTTTTAGCAGGGGTGCGGCGGGGACGTTTGGGCGTGGTTACAGTTTCGCCCGCAGGAGACTTTTGTATGTCGTCAGTCATAAATATCCTTAAAAAATAAAATATTGCAGTCATATTCTCGCCTGACTGTAGGCTCAATAAACTTGTACTTATGTGTTTGCGCGGCCGTCATGCGGCGTGGAAGAGTATTCCAGTCATTAGGGCGCAAAAAAGCCTGTAGGTAAAAACCTTGGCTCACACAAGGCGAATCTCGTAGAGAATAAGGTTTTTTAAAAAATATGCAAGCAATTAGCTATATTTGTTAATCCTGAGGAGGAAGCACCTGCAACTCCGTGGAAAGCCTGCCTTTATTGAGTCTAATGACGGCATAGCCCCCCGCAGCCAGTGTGCCGGTATTCACAACAATGGTGCGTCCTATGCGGTCAATGGCGCGCGCTTCGTGGATATGGCCGCATAAACAAATATCCGGTTGCGCCTCTTCAATAAATTCTCGCACTGCGGTGGAACCCACATGCCCCCCATTAGGTAGAACATCACACAAGGTATCCTTAGGAGGATTATGTGATACAAGAATAGTTTTATTAACTTTTTTTGCTCTCGGCCAAAGTTCTTCTAGCCAAGTGGCAAAATGGGATTCAGGAAATTCGCTGGGGGTACCAAAGGGAGTGAAGGTAGAACCACCCACCCCAAATATCGCCACATCCGGCGCTATGCTACGTATTTCACGATGAATGTTCCAATGCTTTTCGATAAGAAAATCAGTTATTTCGCTGCGATCCATGTTGCCGATCTGTGCGAACACCGCAGGAGTATTACGCTGAATCACGTCCATGATGCGTTCAGCTTGTTTTACACCACCGGCAAGGGTTATATCACCGTTCACGATAATACCATCAGCAATGCTCAATTCTGGAATTTCTGAAAGGCGTGCTATATCATCATGAATATCACCCACAGCAATCCACAGGAAATCTCGGGTATTGTCGACATTATTGGGCATAGTATATATCCTTAAAAAACATTTGCGGGTAAAGCTTTGTCCGTGTACAAGAACAGTACAAATTTTTGCGCTTCTTAGCAAAGGCTTTTATGGAGAGGTGATGATGCTTTTCCCCGACAGCACCGCTGTTCCCGCACAAAAGGCGGCTTTACGCACTGACTACATCGCGCGGCGGCGCGCTCTCGCCCCTGCTACGCTTGCGGCATGGGCCCTTGCGGCCCAACACGCCATATTGGCTGATCCTCGCTGGCGCAACGCCCGCCAGGTCACGCTCTACATGCCCATCAAGGGGGAAATGGACACCACACTACTGCGGGAAGACGCATGGGCCCGCAAGGTTCAAGTGCTGCTGCCCCGCTGCCGTTCCGACGCACACGGCCGCATGGATTTTGTCCCCTGCACCAGCCACCAAGCACTGACGACGGGGCCTTACGGTATTCTGGAGCCTGCGGCAGAGCGCCCTGCTCTACCTTGGGATACAGCGCATCTTTCGCCCGACATGGCGCTTGTCCCTGCTTGCGCTTGTGACGCCCACGGTTTCCGCCTGGGCTACGGGGGGGGCTATTATGACCGGGCCTTAAACCACCCCTGCTTTGCCAACACCCACACGGTGGCCTTATGTTATGCCATCTTTTGCGTGCAGGCCCTGCCCCATGAACACTGGGATCTCCCCATGAAAGCACTGTGTACCGAGGAGGGCCTGCAATGGCTATAAGCTATATTCCCTTTGTATTCCCTGGCATTCCACATATTCGTTGCGCTTTTCAAACCCGTGTGGGGGGGCATTCCACCGGAGCCTATGGGGGGGGGAACCTGTCTCTGGTGACGCAGGACGAGCGGACATCTGTCATTGCCAACCGGCTAGATCTGCACAAGACTTTGCAGCTTGAACACATTGCGGAGCTTTCCCAAGTGCACGGGGATATTTTCCATTTTGAGCCTGCTCCCGTAGGTATTGATCAAGCCCCAGTGCTGGAAGGCGACGGCTTTGCCACCCGTCAACCCCAGCGCGGGCTGATGATCAAAACCGCAGACTGTCAGCCCGTACTGCTTGCCCATAAGGGGGGGGCACATGTGGCGGCCCTGCATGTGGGCTGGCGCGGCAACCGAATCAATTTTCTGGCTTCTGGAGTGCAAAAATTTTGCGCCTTTTACGCACTAGAAGCCTGTGACCTTGTGGCGGTACGTGGCCCCAGCCTTGGGCCGGCCATGGCGGAATTTGTCAATTACCACACAGAATGGGGGCCTAACTTCAACCCTTGGTACACCAGCGCAAGCCGCACCATGGATTTATGGGGCCTCACCCGCTATCAATTAGAGCAGGCAGGCCTTTTGCCCGCAAATATTTATGGGCTTGACCTGTGTACATACAGCATGCCTGAACAATTTTTTTCCTACCGCTATGCCCACGAGTCAGGGCGGCAAGGCAGCCTCATCTGGATTACAGCATAAAACAAAAAAACAGGCTTTCCCCCTGTGCAGACAAGAAGGGAAAGCCTTACAAATTGTATACCACGCTATACTTATGCGCTTTTACGGGCTTTCTTTTTTTGTTGGATAAGATCGTAGAGCTGATCACTCAAATTTTGCAAATCAGGCTTGGCGTATTGCACATCTGCCCCCACGGATTCACCACGGTGCTTGAGGCTGTCCGTCACAAGAGACGAAAAGATCGCCACGGGCAAATGTTTCAATGTGGGATGCGCCTTAATTTGCTTGCACAGTGTCAACCCGTCCAGACGGGGCATTTCAATGTCAGCAATAACACCGTCCAACAGGTCGGTGACGGGAATGTCCCGCGCATCGGCTTGCGCCTGTAATTTTTCTAATAATTCCCACGCGGCTTGTCCGTCAGCAACTTGCAAAACTTCAAAATGCCCGCTGTTATTGAGCAGATTAAAAATCAGCCGCCGGACGCTGCCAGAATCATCCGCGTGCAGAATACGCACTACCCCCTCACGGATTTTCCGCTGACCGGCATCAATTTGCATATGCAGAGCCATGGCAGGGTGCAGTTCGCCCACAATACCTTCAAGGTCAAGCAAAAAAACAGTCCGCCCGTCCAGACGCACCACCCCAGTAACACTATATTTACTGGATGCCTGCAAAAAATCGCCGGGGGCTTCCACATCTGTCCAGCTGATACGGTAAATTCTGTTAACCCCCGAAACCTGAAACGCGGTCACTACCTTGTTGAATTCCGTGATAATGACTTTATGCCCTTCTTTGTCCACGGGGGGATTGCCAAGGTAGATATTCAAATCAACAATGGGCACAACGCGCCCGTCACGGTAGGAAAAAGCACCCAATACGCAAGGATGTGGCCTTTGCGGGGTGGCAGTAATATTTTGAGGACGAATAATTTCCACAACTTTGGCGACATTTATGCCGTAATATCCACGATAGCCTGCTTCGTCCAGAAAAAATTCTACAACCTCAAGCTCATTTGTGCCCGATTCTAACAGGATATTTGATTGGGCCATGAATTATCTCCGTATGTTATTTGAGCAAATGATACCGCTGATTGATTTCTTATCGGCATGACGGTGCTTTTCTTTAGAGCCTTTTCCACACCTGCAATACCTGTTGGACAAGGGTGAAAATAGACTATCAGCAATGGGCTATAAATGCAGCCACTCAAAAAATCAAAAATGAGATATCTTATATATCACACTATTATTGTTGATATAATAATAAAAAAAAGTTCTACCGCCCGTAAAAACGCCGTATTAGGGACGAATAATTTTTTGTGCTAAATCAAGGCTTGTTAGAATATCAAGCATATTAGACACGTCCCCCACAACTTTTTTGTCTAGCAGCTTAAAATGGGTCAAACACGCGCCGCACACAAGAATAGAAACCCCCGCATTTTTCAAAGCCACCAGCGCTTCCAAGGCGGGCCCTTCGTGGGCCGCAAGCTTAACACCGCCGTTCAGCAAGACAACACGCCATAAATTTTCACCCAATTCTGGCAGGGTTGCCAAAAAAGTTGCCATCAGCTTTTCACCCAGCGTGTCGTCGCCACTGCCCAGACGATCGGAGGTAATGAATACCAAGGTCTTAAAAGTGCTGGGGGAAAGAAAATCCTCATCGCTTTTATAGTGAGTTCCTTTGTCATCTAGGCAAGCACACACCCGCCACAAGCGGGGATTATCAGTAACAACTCGAACAAGGTAATGCTTTTTTTCCAGATAGCGGCCTACATTTATACTGGAGGTTTCATTATCCACAAGTATCTGGCATATAGTGGGTTTTTCAGCATTAATAAATTCCCGACATTTTACAACGGGGAGGGGACACTCAAGCCCTTGGCAATCAAGCTTTTTCATCATAGACTCCTTGTGATGCGCGGTGTGTGCTGTGCTATCAACAGTGGCTGCGATTGGTTAACTGCCGTGCCAAATGTATGTAAGAGTTGCGACAAAACACGTAAAAAAAATATAATATTATATGACTCATTTGAATTTAGGCATTTTACCGTGTATATGCAAGTGACACCATGGATAATTTTTTTGCAATATAAAATAGTTTTCCTAGACGTTGCGAGGCGGTATGTTATCTGATTTACGCCCCCTGTGCGGTGGGCTCGTACGCATCTATCTATTGGCGGAATCTGCCGAAGTCATTGCGCTGTTCAAGTCACTCTGGCCTGAAGATGAGGTAGCATGGAGTGTTTTTAGCAGCGGGAAAGATTTACTGGATCATCTCTTCCATGAGCCGCCGCATATACTCGTTGCCGCACTCCATTCGCGCGACCTCGACGGCATGGAGGTGCTGCACGTGGTCAGCAGTGACAATATCTATCGTCAAATATGCGCCATTCTGATTATTGATACTCCCTCAAGCCTAGACGAAAACTGGGAAGAAGAACCTGTATTTGCAGACTTTATCGCTCTTCCCATCTCTCTTGACGTGTTGCGCCTACGCATAGCCCTTGCCTTACGCCGCTCCATTAGTGCCCTTGACGCTAATCCGCTGACACATTTACCGGGTAATAGCAGTATTATCCAGTCTATTCAAGGTTATGTAAACAAAAAAATAGATTTTGCCCTCGTGTATGCCGATATTGATAATTTCAAATCTTTTAATGATAAATACGGATTTTCACGCGGGGATGAAGCCTTGCTCATGTCCGCGCGCCTCATTGCCACCACCGTGGGAGCGCTGGAGGCGCAACCCTGTTTTGTGGGACATGTGGGCGGTGACGACTTTATTTTTATCCTCCCCATCGATCAGGTCGAGGACGTGTGCAAAAAACTTATCAAAGCCTATGACGAAATTGTGCCCAGTTTTTATGATGAAGAAGACCGCCGCCGGGGCTTTATCACGGCAGCAGACCGGCAAGGGGTTTTGCAGACCTACCCTCTACTTTCCCTGTCGCTTGCGGTGGTCATAAACAAGGACGCGCGTTTTTCGCATTTTGGCGAAATGTCCTACATTGCTGGGCAAGTAAAGCGCAAAGCCAAGCAGACACAAGGAAGTTGTTATGTCATCGACAGGCGCAGCCACACCTAATACCTTGGCGGCCTTGTGCGTCGGAGCCTTTATCGAATGGTTGCAGGTGCAAAAAGGGCATGCCTTGGCCACCACCCGCGCCTACAGCACAGACCTTGAACAATTTGAAGAATTTCTGTCCATGCACGGGGCGAGCTTGGCAGCCCCCGAACGCGTCAGCCGCCGGAATATTCAACAATTTTTAGCCGAACTCTTCCGAGCGCAGGTGGCAAAAAGCACGATGTCGCGCAAATTAGCGGCAGTGCGCGCGTATTTTCGGTACATGGTGCGTATGCGGCGCATCAGCGTCAACCCTGCCGACGGGGTACGCAATCCGAGGCAGGAATCACGCCACCCCCCCATGCTGAATGTAGACCAGGCCTTTACCCTGCTGGATACCGTGCCACCGCCCATGCTACGCGCACAAGGGCAGTGCCTACATTGCCGTGACATCGCCTTGGCGGAATTGCTGTACGGTTCCGGTTTGCGTATTTCTGAGGCCGTAGACCTGAATGTGGACGACGTGGTTCCCTCATCGGCTCTGGTGCGCGTTATGGTCAAGGGGCGCAAAGAGCGCCTCGCCCCTTTGTCCGACACCTGTGTGCAGGCACTCATCACGTGGATTGCCCAACGCCCCGCGCTGGCATTAGCTGCGGAAAAAGCCCTGTTTGTGGGCACACGCGGGGCGCGGCTCAACCGCCGCCAAGCCGCACGCAGCGTGCACACTTTATGCGTTTTGGCGGGCATCACCACCCCCATATCCCCCCACAGTTTGCGACACTCCTTTGCCACACATCTGCTCGAAGCGGGCGCAGACCTGCGAACAGTGCAGGAATTATTGGGGCACAGTAGGCTTAGTACCACCCAACGCTATACACGCCTTACCCTCGACCACCTTGTGGAGGTATACGACAAGGCCCACCCGCGCGGCTAGCGCATGTAGCTATTTTCAATAGCAAAATGCTCTGGCGACGAGAACCGTCGCCCGCCACGTAGACGTAGGCGAAATTTATTTTCCACTGAAGATCTGGGCACTATTTTGTATTTCTCCTCCCGATTGCGGATTTGCTACTTGGCATGAAAAGGACTTTGTGCTAAAGATAACAAGTCGGGAACGCCACGGTGTTGGCGGAGATACCCGATAAACAACTTTTACTATCGCATGGAGGAAAAGCCATCATGACTGCACTTGTTATGGGTCACATGAACCCCGATACCGACAGCATTGTTTCCGCGCTTGCCGCCGCAGAACTGTATACGAAACGCGGGATCGCTGCCAAGGCTGGGGCTCAGGGCGCCCCCACCCCTGAAACCGAATTCGTGTTGAAAAAATTCGGTTTGGTCGCTCCTGAAGTCGTGTCCACTGTGGCTGGTCAAAAAATGTATCTGGTGGACTATTCTGACCTTGCCCAAGCTCCAGAAGGCCTCAAAGAAGCCACCGTGCTGGGCATTGTTGACCACCATAAGCTGGGGGACATTACCACCTCCACTCCCCTAGAAATTTGGGCATGGCCTGTGGGCTGTACCTGCACCGTATTGAAATCCATGTATGATTTCTACGGCGTGGAAATCCCCAAAAATATTGCTGGTGCCATGCTGTGCGCGATTTTGTCCGATACCGTCATTTAAATCGCCCACCTGCACCGATGCCGACAAAAAAGCTGTTGAATCCTTGGCAAAAATTGCCGGCGTGTCCGACATCGTGGCCTTGGGCATGGAAATGTTCAAGGTGAAGTCCGCTGTAGCCGGTGCTTCCATGAAGGACCTCGTGTTCCGCGATTACAAAGACTTTGACATGAACGGCAAGAAAGTGGGTATCGGCCAATTGGAAGTGGTGGATCTGTCCATCCTTGAACCCGTGAAAAAGGGCCTGTTGGAAGAAATTACCCGTGTGAAGGGCGAAGGCCGCCACAGCGTATTCCTGCTGCTGACCGACATCATGAAAGAAGGCTCTGAAATGCTGATCGTTTCTGACGATGCCAGCGTTGTAGAAAAAGCCTTTGGCGTGAAGCCCGCCGGCACTTCTGTGTGGCTGGATGGTGTCATGAGCCGCAAAAAGCAAGTTGTTCCCAATTTTGAAAAGGCTTTCAAATAAGCCTCAAGGCTAGGTCATAGTTACAAAGGCCCGCTCTGCGTATGCAGGGCGGGCCTTTGTCTCGGTGGAGGCAAAAAAATTAGCCTTCCTCGGTGGGGGCCAAACCGCGTGAAAGCTGCACACTGGTAGCATGAATACACCGTGTATCCCCAAATATATACACAACATCATCTTCCTCAAAGACAAAGTTGGGGGAGGGAGAGGGGCAGGTTTCGCCGTTTCGACTAATCGCCACCACCGTAAGGTTAAAGCTCTCGCGCAGGGCGCTTTCCTGCAAACTTGTTCCCACAAGAGGGGATCCCCCTTCCAAGCGCACGGCTTGTACGCTGACATTGGGCATTTGCTTGATCAATCTCCCGAGAACTTCCCCCCCAAAGCCCATGGAACGCACCATGGCGTAATTTTCTTGGCGGATACGAGCGGAAAAAACGTCAATCTCCTGCTGCGGAACCAGATAATTTTGCAATACCCGCGAAAAAACTTCCATGGACGATTCCAGCTCCTCGGCGATAACATCATTGGCCCCGAGACGTTGCAGCGGATCCACTTCGCCCAAAAAACGGGTACGGGCGACAATGTGCACACTCTCACTCATGGCGCGCGCTTCAGCGGTGATAGAACGCACCGCAACAGGATCGGAAATGACAATCGCCAACACCCGTGCCGTGCGGATACCAACATGTTCCAAAACCAAAGGCTGTGATGCGTCACCGTGCATAATGGGTTCTACGTGACGGCAACGGGACACGGTATCGGGATTCATTTCCAAAATTTCATACTGAATGCCCGCCTGCTTCGCCGCTTGGGCAAGGTGTTTGCCGCTGATCCCAAAGCCCACAATAATAAGATGATTTTGCAGTTTTTTATCATTTTCCTGCTGGTCTTCATTCTCTTCCACCCGGCGCCGCCCTGCAGGAAGCAGACGGGCGGCCTGCGTGGCAACCTTGGGCGCAATGAACATCATACCCGGCGTCAATACCATGGTTAAAATACTTACAGCAAGAAATTGCTGATATTGCCCAGGGGTGATAAGCTCAACAGCCATGCCCTGCGCGCCAAGAACAAAGGCAAATTCCCCCACCTGCGCCAAAGAAAGGGCTACAATAATAGCCGTGCGTAAGGGGTAGCCCTGAATCAACACCGAGGGCAAGGTCAACAAAGCCTTAACAACAATAAAGACCGCTGCCCCCAGCGTAACCATCCATAAATGTTCAATAAGATAGTTAAAATCCAGCAGCATTCCCACAGAAATAAAAAACAGACTCATGAACACATCGCGGTAGGGAAGCACACCGGAGACAACACTCATGCTGTATTCAGAGCGGGCGAGAATCAGCCCCGCCAAAAAAGCCCCCAACGAAAGGGACAAACCTAGAGATGCCGTCAGTAAAGATAGGCCCATGCACAGCCCCAAAGTGGTGAGCAATAATAATTCACGGGCTCGGGTTCGCACCACAGCAGCCATCAGACGGTTCAAACCGTAACGGGCAAACAACAGCACACCGCCCAAAATACCCACCGTGCGGGCCACAGCAACAAACACGCTTTCAGGCGTAAAACCCATTTTGCCCGCCAAAAGCGGCACGGCCAACAGCATGGGCGCGACCATAATATCTTGAAACACCAATATGGCCAAACTCAAACGCCCGTGGGGGGTGTTAGTGCTGCCTTTCTCTTGCAACATACGCAATACAATGGCTGACGACGATAAGGCCACCAAACAGCCAATAAAAATACCCGTTTGCAGGGATATATCGCGGGGACAAATCAGCGCAATACTGGCAATGGTCAGCCCAATTTGGAGGCTTCCCCCCAAAAAAACGGGCTTTTTCAAGCGGGCGAGCGCTTCACCGGAAAGTTCCATACCAATGGTGAAAAGCAGCAGGGCCACGCCCAGTTCCGCCAATACCCCCACCGCCGAGGCATCGTCAACAATACCCAGCAGTGAAGGGCCGCAGAGGATGCCTGTTAACAAAAAACCTACCGTGGCGGGCAATTTAACGCGGGAACAAATAACATTGACAACAATGGAAAGCAAAAAAAGTATGACAACTTCGTCAAGGATGGTATCGGTCATAAAAAAATCCCAGAGGTGCTAAAATAATAGACAATTATCTCTAATAAAATAACACACTATGTATATATATACAAGGGCAATTTTTTACAAACCACAGACCTACCAAAAACCCAAACGTCGCAGAGCCCATAAAATCATCCCATAGAAAACATACGCACCCCCTTTATTCCAAGCGTCGGTGCTTCAGGCTCACGCCTTCCACCGTAAAATAGGCATGCTCGGCAATGTTGGCGGCTCTGCGCCATACCCGGCTGGCAGACCGAACCACCAAAATAATGTGCATCGCCACATGAGGATCGATACGGGGGGGATTTTCCGTAAGATGTCCCATGATATTCTGGATAATACGCACCTCCAATTGGGTAGCCTCGTCGTCATTGCGGCATACCATCCGTGCGCGGCGCGCATCGCCCTCACGGAACGCGTCCACGGCTTCGGTATAGGCATGTTGGGCCATTTCCATGAAGGCGGTCACTTCGCCCATAACCGGGCTGGGCGGTAAATCCTGCATAATGATAGCGCGTTCGGCAATGTCATAGGCTTCGTCACCAATACGCTCCAAGTCAACCACCATACGCAGCGCGCTGATGACAAAGCGCAGGTCACGGGCTACGGGCTGGGTGCAGGCCAGCAAAGTTAAGGCTCTGTCGTCAATTTCATTTTCCAGCGCGTCTACAATGCTGTCTCCGTCCATCACGGCAGCGGCTGCGCCCACATTGCGGGTCACCAGAGCCGCACAGGCGTTCTCAAAAGCGATTCCTGTGGAAGCGCACATCACCAAAAGTCGGGTACGTAGGGAAACGAGCATTTGCTCCAGATGCGTTTCTTGCTTTGTCATGGTTAACCAAACCTGCCTGTGATATAATCTTCTGTTTGTGCGTTGGCGGGGCGAGTAAAAATAGTCTCCGTTGTGCCGTATTCTATACGCGTGCCCATATAAAAAAAGGCTGTAAAATCAGACACACGAGCGGCCTGCTGCATATTATGCGTCACAATAATAATGGTCAGTTGATGTTTGAGTTCGTGAATGCCTTCTTCAATTTTCTGGGTGGCAATGGGGTCAAGGGCGCTGGCGGGTTCATCCATAAGCAATACTTCCGGCTCCACGGCAAGGGCGCGGGCAATGCACAGGCGTTGCTGCTGCCCCCCAGAAAGCCCCAAGGCCGAGGTGTGCAGGCGATCCTTCACCTCCTCAAAAATAGCGGCGCGGCGTAGGGATTCTTCCACCTTGTCACTGATCAGACTTTCATCCCGCAAGCCGTTAACCCGCAGGCCATACGCCACATTTTCAAAAATTGTCTTGGGAAAAGGATTAGGCTTTTGAAACACCATGCCCACCTTGCGGCGCAAGCCCACCACATCCGTATGCGGCGCGTTGATATCCTCCCCTTCCAAAAGTATCTCCCCTTCAACCCGCGCGTGGGGGATAAGGTCGTTCATGCGGTTTAAGCAGCGCAAAAAGGTACTCTTACCGCAGCCCGAAGGCCCAATAAGCGCGGTGACTTTGTGCGTGGGGAAGGCTAAACTCACATCAAACAGGGCTTGGTGGGCACCGTAATAAAAATTAACATGCTCCGCCTGAAGTTTCTCGTGCATATATTTTTCTCCAGTTACAATTACGCTAAAGGCAGAATAAAGGTGAAACAGGTGGCGGCAGGCGGCGCGGGGCTTTCCGCCCAAATATGCCCGTGGTGCCTTTCCACAATATGTTTGCAAATTGCCAGCCCCAAACCTGTGGGCACGGTTCCCCCAGGCAAGGGGGATGTCCGGTGTTTGTCCACCCGATAGAAACGCTCAAAAATGCGCCCCAATTCTTGTGGGGGAATCCCCGGCCCTGTGTCGCTCACGCTGAGTTGGGCCTTGCGGTGCTGTATACTGCCCCGCACCACAATAGCGGAATCAGGGGGGGAATAACGGCAAGCGTTTTCAAGCAGATTACGCATCACCTGTAATAAATGGGTGTGGCTACCGTGCACCATCAGGGTCTCGGGCATGTCCACCTGCACGTGCACCCTTTTTTCGTGTAAAGCGTCTAGGCACAGGGCCACGGCTCCCTGCACACAATCGTACACATTCGTGGGCTGTAGGGGGAAATGGTCGTCGTCATTTTCAAGGCGCGCCAGTGACAACAACTCTTCCACCATCCGCCCCAAATACGAACCGTGCTTGTGAATAATTTCTACAAAGCGGCGGCTCTCTTCGGGCAGGGTATTGAGGTGAATCAAGGTTTCCGCATACCCTTGGATGGCGGTCAAAGGGGTACGTAATTCGTGGGAAACATTCGTGACAAAATCACGACGAATACGTTCTAGACGCATCACTTCGCTGATATCGTGAAAAACCACCACCGCCCCCAAACTGGGGCTAGGGTTGAGCGGACGAGCCATGTGAACATCCAAGGTGCGAGCACCGGCAAAATCCAATTGCAAACGCTGTTGTGGCATTGGGGCGTTTTCAGGCAAAGGTTCCGCGTGTTCCGGTGAATCAGCGCTACGGAGCAGTGTTTCCACCGCTTCTTGCAAAGCGGGCACGGGAATGGCCTCTACCACCGCACAGCCCAGATTGTCCTGAGCTGCGGGAAACAGTTCCAGTAGGGCACGGTTGCATGAACGGATGCGCCCCTTGTTGTCCAGCACCAGCACCCCATCATGCATGGTTTCTAAAATACTGAGCAATTGTCCCTTTTGATCCGCCACGGTAGTGATGTGGATATCAATATTTTCCGCCATTCGGTTCACAGCAGCAGCCAAGGTGGTAAACTCACTCCCCGGTACCGCGTGCAGGCGCCGCCGATACTTCCCCAGAGAGATAGCCTCCACCACATTGACCATGTGCGCCAGTGAACGCTCCAGTTTTTTAGACAATATCCACGCCAACAGCAGCGCCAAAGCTACCGCCGCGCCCCCCACCCACAGGATGTTGTTGAGCTGACGGGACAAACGGGCTTCCAAAGCGGCATAGGGCACGGCCACGCGCACAATAGTGCCGTCCTTCATACGCACTGCCGCATAAATGGTACTGCTTTGCAAGGTATTGCTATAGCGTGTGGAAATGCCCTGCCCCTGCGCCAAAGCGGCTTGAAATTCCGGTCGATCCGCATGATTGTCCAGATTTGCTAAAGCCGGCTTGTCCAGCGAGGAATCCGCCAGCACCTGCCCTTGAGCATCCATAAGGCTTATACGCACCCCCGGGGCATCAAGACTGTGAATACGCGTGTTTAAGTCCCCCCCCGGCCTATAGTCCGCCAGCAAGGTTGCCGTAAGCTTTGCTTCACGCAAAGCCTGACTCTCAGCATCCGCCAGCAATTGAGCGTCAAGAGAAAGGTGCACGTACAGGGCGGGCAGACTCAGCGCCGCCCCAATAGCCAGCAACATGCACAAGAATATTTTCGTCCGAAAGGATGTACTGGTACGCATACCGCGCTCCTCATACAGTCAAAATGCTGTTTTACGCTTTGGCGCGGTAGCCAACGCCCCGCACGGTTTCAATAGTGTCCGCACTTGTGCCCAATTTAGCGCGCAAACGGCGCACATGGGTGTCCACCGTGCGGGCATAGCCTTCAAATTGGTAGCCCCACACGGCATTGAGCAATTGCTCACGGGTACGCACCGTGCCCGCATGGCGCAACAAATCTTCCAGTAAACGAAATTCCGTGGCGGTCAGATCTATTTCCGCATCGCGCACCCGCACCTTATGCGCGGCAGGGTCAATGCTGATATCATGACGCGACAGGCTGGGGGTTGTTTTCACCATGGCCTGACGCCGTAAAATGGCCCGGATACGCAACAGAACCTCACGCACACTGAAAGGCTTAACCACATAATCATCTGCCCCCAATTCTAGGCCCACAATACGGTCAATTTCCTCGCCCCGTGCCGTGAGCATAATAATCGGAATAGGCGCGGTTTGGGGATCACGCTCCAATTCCCTGCACACCGTAAAGCCGTCCATACCGGGAAGCATGACATCCAACAGCACCATGTGCGGCTTTTTGGCGCGGGCCATCTCTAGCCCTTGCAGGCCGTCGCCCGCCTCAAGGGTGGCAAAACCCTCACGCTGTAGATTAAAGACCAGCAATTGGCGGATGTCTGCCTCGTCTTCGATAATCAAAATGCTTTCCATAGTCGGCTCCCTCAAGTGACAGGCGCAACGTGCATATGCCCTTGGGCTATACCACCGTTTTTGTGCGCCAAAAATACGAAGGACAGGTGACAATTGGGTGACAAAAAAAGAATGCCCGTGTCACAATCCTTTCGGCATACCGTAACATAAGCGTAACACATCCCGCGCACAACTGACTTGTGGCGCTTTGCTATGTCAATCTATTCTTTCACCATCTAGCCTTTGAGGAGATCGCGTATCATGAAATCACCCCGTATTCTTATGACCACCCTGTTGGCTTTGGCGTTGGCTGTGCCTGCTGTTGCTGCCCCAAGCGAAGAAATTGTTATTAACGGCTCCACCACCGTGCTGCCCGTGATGCAGAAAGTCAGCGAAAATTTTTCGGCGGCGCACCCCAACATTGACATCAGCCTGTCTGGGGGCGGCTCGGGCAACGGCATCAAGGCCCTGACCGATGGCATGTGCCACATTGCCATGTCCTCCCGTGATATGAAGCCCAATGAAATTACCCTTGCCAAATCCAAAAACGTCAATCCTGTACGTACTGCCGTGGCCGTGGACGCCCTTGTCCCCGTGGTGCACCCCTCAAACCCTCTCACTACTCTCACTGCCGAGCAATTGCGCGATATTTATAAGGGTATAATCACCAATTGGAAAGACTTGGGCGGTGCTGATGCGCCCATTGTGGTGATTTCCCGTGATACTTCCTCCGGCACCTACGAAACGTGGGAAGAAATGATCATGAATAAGCAAAAAGTTGCCCCCTCTGCCCTGCTGCAAGCCTCTAACGGGGCTGTTGTGCAAGCCGTGTCTAAAAATAAAAACGCCGTTGGCTATATCGGCTTTGGCTACCTCAACAAGTCGCTCAAAAAACTCAATGTCAACAACATTGAGGCCACCCCCGCCACGGCCCTGTCCCGCCAATGGCCCATCGCTCGTGAATTGTACATTTTCACCAATGGTCAAGCCCAAGGCGCCATCAAACAACTTATCGACTACATTGTTGACCCGCTGAAAGGTCAAAAAGCCGTTTTAGAAGTCGGCTTTATTCCGCTGGAAAAGAAGTAAGGGTTCTGGGGGGAGGCTTTACCTCCCCCCAGAAAAAGCAAAAGGGACACCACATGTCAGCACTACGCGAAAAATGTATCCATGTAGGTTTAGCGGCAACGGCGATGACTTCATTGCTAGCGCTGACGGGCATCATGATTTTTTTGTTTATGGAGGGCCTCCCCATTTTCAAAACAGTGTCCGTGAGCGATTTTCTGTTCGGGCATTTTTGGTACCCCACAGCGGAACCACCGGAGTTTGGCATTTTCCCCTTGCTGGTAGGTTCCTTGGCGGTCACGGTGCTGGCTGCAGTTATTGCCGTACCGCTGGGAGTGCTTACAGCAACCTATCTCACAGAAATTGCGCCTTTTAGCCTCCGGCGGGTGGTCAAGCCGATTATTGAATTGCTGGCGGCCTTGCCCTCTGTGGTGATCGGTTTTTTCGGCATGGTTATTGTTGCGCCTTTTTTGCAAGACGCTTTGGGAGCAAACACAGGCCTCAATCTGTTTAATGCGGGGCTGATGCTGGCATTTATGAGCGTACCTACCATCTGCTCAGTGTCCGAAGACGCCTTATTCGCCGTGCCCCGCGCTTTGCGCGAGGCCTCGTTAGCCTTGGGGGCCACACGCTGGGAAACAACCATCCGGGTGGTCATTCCGGCGGCACTGTCGGGAATCGGTACGGGCGTCATGCTGGGCCTGTCACGGGCCATCGGCGAAACCATGGTCGTGCTGATGGTCGCCGGAGGCGCGGGCATGCTCCCCACATCCTTGTTCGATCCAGTGCGGCCCATGCCCGCGTCCATAGCGGCAGAAATGGCCGAAGCGCCTTTTCGGGGTGAACATTACCACGCCTTGTTTGCCATTGGGATTGTTTTATTTTTATTTACCTTGGCCTTTAATATTATCGCGCAATACATTGCCGAGCGGCACAAGCAAGTGGGCAGTTCCAGCTTATAATAGAGGAGAATTCGTATGAATACATGGGCATCTACCCGCCGCCGCTTACATTGGCAAGCTGCATGCTTTGCTTTGTTGCGTTGTGCGGCCTTCATTAATGTTGTGGGCCTGCTGGGCGTATGCTTTTTCCTTATCTGGAATGGCCTACCGGCCCTTTCGTGGGAATTTTTGAGTGAACCACCGCGAAAAATGATGACAGCCGGGGGCATCTGGCCCTGTATTCTGGGCACAATCCTCCTTTGCTTGGGGGCGCTCGCCCTTTCCTTTCCTTTGGGGGTCGGCTCCGCCATTTATTTACACGAATACGCGGGCAGATCTTCCTATGCCCGCTATATCCGCTTAGGGGTTAATAATCTTGCGGGGGTTCCCTCGGTGGTGTTTGGCCTGTTCGGGCTGGCTTTTTTTGTAACCTTCTGCGGTTTCGGAATCAGCCTTGTCTCGGGTATCTTAACCCTCGCCCTACTGACTTTGCCCATGATTATCGGTACGGCAGAAGAAGCCCTGCGTACCGTGCCCGATACCTATAGGGAGGCTTCGCTGGCCTTGGGGGGCACCAAGTGGCAAACCATTAGCCGGGTAGTGTTGCCCGCTGCCTTGCCGGGTATGCTCACGGGGGCTATTCTGGGTTTGGCCCGTGCGGCGGGCGAAACCGCCGCCATTATGTTCACCGCCGCCGTTTTTTATACCCCCCGCACACCTGATTCGATATTCAGTTCGGTTATGGCCCTGCCGTACCATATGTATGTGCTGGCAACGGCGGGAACCGACATTGAAAAAACCCGCCCTTTGCAATACGGCACAGCACTGGTGCTGATTATGCTGGTGCTGGGGATGAATTTGCTGGCGATTATCGCCCGAGACCGCTTGCAGCAGCAGCGGTAGGCACTCATAAAAAGAGCTTTTTCCGGTCTTTTTCCCCTAGATTCACGGGGCTGAGACGTGTAGTATTTTTTCAAAAGGAACTATCCACCCAGAACACCATAAGGAGGGATAATGGCACTGACCTTTACAACACAATGGTGTAAAAAATGTGGAATTTGCGTAGCTTTTTGCCCTAAAAAAGCTTTGTCCCTTACGGGTTTGGAAGGAAAAATTGTACACGATGCGGCCTTGTGCATTGCATGCGGCATGTGCGCGCGCTATTGCCCTGATCTGGTCATTACCGTGCACAAAGAAGACACAAACACCACGAATACAGGCACACCGGAGGTGGCAGCATGAGCCAAACTCCCCAAACACTTTTTGTGCAGGGTAATGAAGCCTGTGTGCGCGGCGCCTTATACGCGGGCCTGCATTTTTTTGCGGGCTATCCCATCACCCCGTCCACCGAAATTGCCGAGCACCTTGCCGAGGCACTTCCCCGTGTGGGCGGCAAATTTGTACAGATGGAAGACGAAATCGCGTCCATGTGCGCGGTGGTGGGGGCCTCACTTGCCGGCCTTAAAGCCATGACCGCCACCAGCGGGCCGGGCTTTTCCCTTAAACAAGAAGCCATTGGTTATGCGGTGATGGCGGAAATTCCCTGTGTGGTAGTCGATGTACAGCGCGGCGGCCCGTCCACAGGGCTCGCAACCAAGGTAGCGCAGGGCGATGTAAACCAAGCCCGCTGGGGCACCCACGGAGACCACGCCATTATTGTGCTCACGGCCTCTAGTGTACAAGAGGTATTCGCCATAACCGTGGAAGCCTTTAACATGGCCGAAACCTACCGCACCCCCGTCATTCTGCTCCTGGACGAAGTGGTGGGCCACATGCGCGAAAAATTGCTCGTCCCCGCTGCGGGAACACTGGAAGTGGTGGATCGCCTGTATACCAAACTGAAGCCGGGCATCAATTATCATCCCTACCTCCCCCGCGAAGACGGGCGTTTGCCCATGTCGGATTTTGGCGGCGCGCACCGCTACAATGTGACCGGCTTGTTTCACGATATTTGGGGTTTTCCCACCGAAAATCCCGAGCAGGTGGAAAAGTTGCTGCACCATCTTGTGGACAAAATTGAAAACCGCGCCCACCTGCTGGCCCGCTGGAAGGAATATTATTTGGAAGACGCGGAACAAATTATCATTTCCTACGGCTCTTCAGCCCGTTCCGCACGGCATCTGGTGGAAACCCGCCGGAGCAAAGGGCATAAAATTGGCCTGCTGGAATTACAAACCCTATGGCCCTTCCCTGCCCGATTGGTGCGGGATAAAACAGCCCGCGCGGCCCATATTTTTGTAGCCGAAATGAACATGGGGCAGGTGACAGCACAGGTCAAACAATGTGTGCACCATCCTGATCGGGTTTTTTTGATCAACCGCTTGGACGGTCAAATGATTACCCCCACAGACATTGGCAAAATTATGCGGATTATTGAAGGAAAGGGGTTCTAAAATGGCAGTGCGCGACTTTATCCGTGAGCGTTTTTTCCCGCATATCTGGTGTCCCGGCTGCGGGCACGGCATGATTTTAAACGCTTTGCTCCACGCTGTGGACGAAATGGACATAGACCATAGCCTTTTGTGTATGGTTTCGGGCATTGGCTGTTCGGCCCGCGTGTCCGGCTATGTGGATTTTCACAGTATGCACACCATGCACGGGCGCGCGCTGGCCTGTGCTACCGGCCTAAAAATGGCCCGCCCCGAATTGCAGGTTTTTGTGCCTATGGGCGACGGCGATGCCATGGCTATTGGCGGCAATCATTTTATTCATGCCTGCCGCCGCAATATCGACATGGTAGCCATTGTCATGAATAATCGCATTTATGGCATGACCGGCGGGCAATATTCCCCCTTATCCGGCACGGGCATTCTTGCCACTACAGCGCCCTATCACAGTATTGACCGGGCCTTTGACACGGTGCAGCTTGCCATGGGCGCGGGGGCCACCTTTGTGGCCCGCACCACCAGCTTTCATGTGCAAGAAATCACCGCACTGCTCAAAAAAGCCACGGCCCACAAGGGTTTTGCGGTGGTGGAAATTATGAGCCAATGCCCCACCTATTTTGGGCGTAAAAATCACTTGGGCGACGCTGTGCAGATGCTGGAATGGTATCGTGATCACACGGCCCGTATCGGCTCCAAAAAACTGCAAGAACACCCGCAGCTCATCCCTCGGGGGGTGTTTGTGGACAAGGAAGAACCCGAATATTGTACCGAGTACGCCAAGATTATTTCCCAAGCGCAGGGAGCGTAATCCATGGAAAAATATAGATTTCTCATTTCTGGATCTGGCGGTCAGGGGGTTATCACCTTGGCAATTCTGCTGGCAGAAGCCGCTGTTTTGCACGAGGGCCTTGAAGCGGTGCAATCGCAGTCCTACGGGCCGGAAGCCCGGGGCGGGGCCACCCGCTCCGACGTGATTATTTCTGACAGCGAAATTTATTTTCCCAAGGTCAACCAGCCCAATGTACTGGTAGCCCTGACCAACGAATCCGCCACCAAATATCTGCCCCTTATCCGCCCCGGGGGCATGTGCCTGTACGATGTGGATTTGGTAAGCCCTTCTAAACGCATTGACGCTAGCCAAAAAGGTTTAGCCTTGTTCCGTTCCACCAAGGAAAAGCTGGGCAACACACAGGCTTTTAATATTTGTGTTTTAGGGGCCTTGGCGACCCTTACGCAGGTGGTGCACCTTGAATC
>JAVVPD010000034.1:0-22771 GCA_036655975.1 Desulfovibrionaceae bacterium
CACGTTCCCGCTATTTCGGTTATTATTCCCGTCTATAATTGTTTGGCGACCTTGCCTGCCTGCGTGGAGGCCTTGTTTGCCCAAGATTTTACCAATTTTGAAATTGTGCTTGTAGACGATGCTTCAAGTGACGGAACCAGCGACTATTGCCGGACTCTTGCCGAACACCATGCCCAGATTAGCTGCCTGAACCTTCCCGTGAATGGCGGACAGGGAAGCGCCCGCAATGCGGCTTTGACGGTGGCACAAGGGGACTACATCCTTTTTGTGGACGCTGATGATAGCGTGACCCCGCGCATGCTTGGTCTTTTGTACCAGCAGGCCCAACATTCTGCAGCGGATATCGTTATTTGCGGCTATTATGAGATCAGCGCTAGCCTGACGCGCACCATTCTACCGGCTGCCAGCTATACGCCGCAGGCACTGTTGCACGACAGGCGCTTGCTTGCGGCCCCGTGGAATAAGTTGTTCAGGCGAGCTTTTCTTACCGAGCATGGTATCAGTTTTCCCCCCTGCCGCTCGGCAGAGGATATGGCCTTTGTGGTCAAGGCGCTGCTATGTCACCCGCGTCTGGCATCATGCCCCCAAGCCCTGTATCAGTATGCCATGCACGAGGGCAACACCTCGCATAATCTTGCCCGACGCGCGGACGCGTTCTTTGCCCTGAGAGACGTTAAACAATTTTTGTTGCAACACAATATATATGCGCCATACCGCGCTAGCTATTGGACACTGGTATTCAATTTCGCCCTGCGTTTTCCTCTGCATCTCTTTTTAGTGGTATCCTTGTGGCAGGGTAAACAACGCTGGGAAAACATCCGCGCTTTGCCCGTATATTTGACCGCGTTGGTCGTATTTTTATATCAAAATGTTAAGGATTAATCCCTTGCCCTTCTCACCCGCCCAGCGCATGTGTATACGGATTTTTTCATTTTTGTGCATTCCCATGGCCTGTTGGCAGGTGTGGATCCTGCCGAATATGCCGCACTATCATCTGCAACATTTTTTTGTGTATCCTGTCAGCGTGTACATGCTGTACCTGCTACTGACAAAATATATAACGCTGGGTGAAATAGGCGCACGCTGGGTTAAATATACGCCCTTGGCCCTGTGTGTCCTCGCCCTGCAAGCGCTTGCGGTGTGGAATTACAGCCCGCCTGATGTGGACATAATGCGTCACATGGCTGTTGTACTCACAAAAATTGTGTTTCAATGGCCGTTTTTGCTTGTGTACGCAGAGTTCTGCCGCTTTACTCTGCAGCACGAAACCAGTCGCAGGGCTTGCATGGCGGGTTTTCTCTGTACTATAGGCCTGCTCTTTGCGCTGTGCGGTATTCAGGGGATATATTTATACACAGGCCAAGCCCAAACAGCTTTGCTCCAAGAGCTTCATGTCTATAGCAAAAATATTCTTTTGTGTATCAGCCCCTTGCTTGAAGCGCGGTGGAAAGACGCCATTTACGATTTTTATGCTCAAGGAGCCTATGCCCTGACCATTCAGCGCATGAACGGTTTGTTTGAAGAAACTTCCGTCCTCGCGGCGTGGGTCGCCACCTTTTTTTTGCCGTTTTCCATGGGTTTTTTGGCTTTGCGTACTGCACAGACGCGGCGCGCCCATGCGCTCGGGTGGATATTGAGTATCACCCTCATACTATTGCTGTTTATTGCACGTGGAACCACGGCTATGTCTGTGGGGGGGGTGGCACTTGGCCTGTTACTCCTCGGGAGCCTGCGGGGAAGGCGTAAAGTGCTGACACTCAGCATCACGGGCCTTTGTCTGGGGCTGTGCATGCTTATAGCCTGTTACGTACCGCAGGTCAGTGTCTTTGGGCAGGCACGTATGAATATAGCAAATATCGCCCATTTACCACGGCTTGTTATTATGCAAGATACCCTTGACATTATTACAGCACATCCTCTAACGGGGGTGGGGCGCGGGAATTTCACGGCTCATATTGTAGAGGGCGAACGTTATAAGGCGCGCATGCCGCACGACCCTGAATTGCAGGGCTGGAAGCAGGCCGGTTCCGTGCCTCCGCTTTCCGCGCTCTTGGGCTTCACGGTGCAATATGGCCTCCCCTTAACGGTATTTTTGCTCGGCGGCATTGCGCGGATATGGTTCCAAATATATCGGCGTTATCAAGCGCAACCCACCAGCAGTTTTGTGCAATACATGTTTGCCGCCTGCAGCGCGTGGTGTGTACTCGCTTTTATTTCCAGTATTGGCTCACTAGATATGCGTAATCCATTGTTTTGTCTGCCGTTATTTGTTTTTATGGCTGTCGCCCAACACGCTGATGTACCCGCTGAGGAATATCATGCCGCATAGATGTCTTTTTATCATGCACAGTTACGGGGGTGGGGCGGAGAAGATTTGCCTGAGCCTTGCCAAGAGTCTTACGCCTGAGCGTTTTACGGTGACCTTGGGCTGCCTCTATGCCATTGAGGCCTTGCGCGCGCCCTTTCAGGACTTTGCGCGCCCCATTATGCCTGCCAGCAGGGGGTTTAAGGAAAAGTGCAAAAATATGTACACGCTGTGGCGGACGGCCCGTCGTAGTGATTGCGTAATCGGGAGTCTTGAATTGCAAAGCGTGTTTTGGGCGGCTTTGCTGGCTCCGCACAAGGCCATCGGCTGGCTGCACAAGGATTTGCAAGGCTATTGCGCGCAGAAACCTTTGTGGTTTCGCAGTATCTATTTACGCCTTTTCGCTTGGTGTGTGAGGCGTTGCGTGTGTATTGTCTGTGCCAGCGAGGGGGTACGGGAAAGCACCCAACAGCTTTTTCCTGCCTTGCGCGATAGCTTTGTGCACATTAGAAATCCTGTGGAAATTCAAGCACTACAGCAGGCAGCTACCTTGCCGATGCCTGACATTTTGCACCCCACCTTTCAACACGCAGTGATTTTGTCTGTGGGGCGGCTTGTGCCGCAAAAAGCCTACCAACATCTCATTTGCGCGCATGCGCTGTTACGCCAACGTGGCTATCAGCACCATTTGTGTATTTTGGGTGAAGGGCCTGAACGCCCCCGTTTGGAAGCCTTATGCCGCTCTTTAGGGGTGGAAGATACGGTTCTTCTGCCCGGATTCATGCCGCCGTATAGCGCCATGCGTCAGGCGCGTGTTTTTGCGCTAAGTTCCGACTTTGAAGGTCTATCCTTGGTGATAGTGGAGGCGCTGGCCCTTGGTTTGCCCGTGGTCAGCACGGATTGCCCCAGCGGGCCGCGCGAAGTGTTGCAAGACGGCGCGCACGGTGATTTGGTTCCCGTGGCCGACCCTGAGGCCTTGGCTGTGGCTCTGGGTCGCTATGTGGCGGCAAACGCCCCCCCGCCAGATCCAAGGCGGATTGCCCAAGGCCAAAAACGGGCCGATGAATTTGACATACGCCACTGCCTGCAGCATTGGGAAATATTGCTGCGTCGTTTCTAGGCTTGCGGCCCCGCGTGGCCTAAACCACACCTCCGTAGCCATGCTGGCGCGCCCACAAGACATACATGAGGAGGGTGAACAAACGGAAACCGTGATCCCGCTTGTGGGTGGCATGCTCTTGCCAATAGCCCCGCGTTGCGGTGGGGTTCAACCCGCAGGCCAGAAGGGAAGGTGCGGAAAAAACATCTTCGGCCACGGGCCGCCAGTCTTCGCAGAGCCAGCGGGATACTGGGGCGTTAAAACCGCGCTTGGGCGCTTCCAGAATTTGGGTGGGGATACGTTGCGCCGTGGTTTTTTTGAGCAGAATTTTCCCGTTCCTGCCTTGACGCTTCAGGGCAGCGGGTACGCTCGCGCAATATTCCACCAGCCGATAATCCAAAAAGGGCGAACGCACTTCCAGCCCGTGTTGCATACTGGCGCGGTCTGTTTTGAACAGAATATCGTCTACGAGCCACGTTTTATAGTCCATGAATAATAATCTGTCCTGCAATGACAAACCTTCGCTTGCCTTCCACGCGGCGCGGAAAGGTGCGAACATTTGTTCGACAAGGGACGCTGGGGACGGCGTACCCGGCAGCATACGCGCGATTTGCTCCCCAGAAAAAAGCATACGCCACCATGCGTGCGCGTCTGGAGGGCTTAAGGGATAGGCGGAGATAAATTGTTTTAATTTATAGGTGAAGCTGATTTTTCCTCGGATATCCGGCAGTCTGTCCACCAGACAGGCCACGCAGGCCATGAAGGGGCGGGGCACACGCTGGAGCAGCGGAAAGAGCGAATCCGCATGTAGGGTGATGTAGCCCCCCAGCAATTCGTCGCCGCCGTCTCCAGAAAGAGCCACCGTAATATGCTGTTTTGCCATTTTGCACAGTATATAGGTGGGAATAACCGAGGTGTCGGCGAAAGGCTCGTCCAAATGGGCCGCCAGGTCGTGCAACACGTCGGTACTATTGAGATCCGCTAGAGCTTCAAAATGCCGCGTACCCAAAAATTGTGCCACCCGCGCTGCTTGGGGGCCTTCATTATAGGCAGCGTCGGCAAAGGCCATGGTGAAGGTGAAAACATCCGCCACGCTTTGACGCATGGAGGCGACAATGGCGCTGGAATCCACCCCGCCGGACAAAAATGCGCCCAGAGGCACGTCGCTTTTGAGGCGAATGTTCACGCTGTCGTCCAAGAGTGCCTGAAAATTTTCTGAATACTCTTCGGGAGATAGATTTAGGCGGGGCGCATTTTTCCATTGTTCTGCCAAATCCCACCAGCATGATTGTCGCACCGTGCCGCGCTGAAAGTGGAGCGTATGCCCCGGCCGGAGCCTTTGCACTCCCTCACGTATAGACTGCTCACCGATGACATAGCCAACGCTCAGATAAGATTGCAGGGCACCTTGGTGCGGGCCAGACGCGCCATTTTGGGGTAGCAGGCCGGAGGCCACGAGGGAGGATACTTCCGAGGCGAACAGCAGGCCCCCTTGCGGTGACAGCGCCCAATACAGGGGTTTTACTCCCAGTCTATCCCGAGCCAGCAGCAGACATTGCGCGCGCGCGTCCCACAGGGCAAAGGCGAACATGCCGTTTAGCTTGGGCAATGCCGCCTCTCCCCAGTGGATACAGGCCTGCAACAAGACTTCGGTGTCGCTGGTGGTGACAAAGGTGTGACCTTCCTGTTCCAATTCTTGGCGGATGTGTCGGTAATTATAAATTTCACCGTTAAAGACGAGGGTATATCTGCCCGTAGCGTCGTGCATGGGCTGTCCGCCTGTGCTCAGGTCAATAACCTCCAGGCGGGTATGCCCTAAACCTATCCCCGGCGCGCAATACAGCCCGTGCGAATCGGGGCCACGGCGCTGAAGTTGCTGGCACATGGCCTCCACGCACGAGGGGGGAGGGCTATAGTCGTGGAGCGCATAACCGCAAATTCCGCACATATGTTGTCCTCTACTTTTTCAAAGAAATGATCATTTGTCGTATTTGTTCTGTCAACAGCCCGATGGAAAAAATGAGAATGGCCGAAACTATCCCGATAAGCCCCATCAAATAGCCGATGCGTAAATGGAGAAAATTTGAGACCAAAAAGCCCAACGCGCTCATGCCCAGACAACCAATACTTAAGGCGCTGAAGATTTTTAGGGGATTAAAGTATAAAATTTGTAAGAGAATATAAGACAGGGTGCGGAAGGAATCGCGTACCAGACGCACATGGCTTTTGCCCACCCGCGCAAAATACGTGGTGGGGACATAGGACACAAAATAGCCGTTCATCATGTAGGCGAGGGTGATGGAGGTGGTAAACGAAAAGGTGTCGCACAAATTTGGAAAGTACAACATGGCTGTTTTTTTAGAAAAAATACGAAATCCAGAATTGATATCCGCAATGGGGCGCGCCGAAGCCCATTCTACCAGCCACCGCAGAGCTGTGCGTAACACGTGTTTAAGGGGGGATTCTTTATAATTATCTCCGGTGCGTGCGCCCACCACCATGTCAAAACCCTGTTCATAGTCAGCCATTAGGGTGGGGAGATGTTCAATGGGGTAGGTGCCGTCCGCATCGGTAATCACAATGGTGTCATGTTGAGCCATGCGGATTCCGTCCTTGAGCGAACGCCCGTAGCCGCCGCGCGCGGGATGCCGCAGCACATGCGCGTGATGTTCCACGGCTATCTCACCGGTACCGTCTGTGGATCCATCATCCACTACAATGACTTCAACTTCGTCCATGCCCATTGTTTTGGCAACGCTGAAGCAGCTTTGCACGGTCTGGGCAATGGAATCCCCTTCATTCAGGGCAGGAATGACAAAACTTATTGCGGTAATTTTTGGCATGGAAGGCTCACTTGGTTTTTGTTATGCGTTCAAGATAAGGATAGGACAAGGGCGCATGGCTGGAATCATGTATATCATCGGCGTCAGGTGAAAAAATAAACAGATAGTCCACCGCCTGTTCACGGAATAATTTTTCTCGTTCTGCCGCAGGGGGTACCAGAAATTTTTTGACGGTGGGCCTTGGCTGCCCCGGCACGGTCAAGGCTTGCGGCACAAGGGAGGTTCCGTGGCGTGCGGGCAATAATAAGTAGCGCAAAGACCATTCTTCCGCTGTGGATCCACCGCTCGGCACAAAATATATTTTGCTGTGGGGGGGGGTGTGCGTTTCCAGATATTGCGCGGCCTGTGTCATTTTTTGCCGCACGGCTGAAAAGGAAAGCGCGGCGGGCCGTTCCCAAGGCAAGGTGCACACTACAATCAGTGCCAGTGCGTTAAGGCCCAGTAGGACATTGATCAAAAGTGTGTTGCCGGGTTTTTGGGCTAAAGTCATAAAAAACATGAGTAAAAATACGGACCAAACCGCGCTGACATAGGGGCCAATGTAGCGTTCGTAGCATGCGGCCTTGTAGAGGTCTGGTTCTACAAAAAATACAAAACCCGCATACCAGTGCAGCACAAACCAGCCCGCCGCGCCGAGCAGTAACAAAAGAATTTGCGCGCTAGCGTTTTTGTCCCATGCGTGGGTTCTGCAGCGGGCCAATACATACAGACCCGCCCCCACGAGAAAAAAAGACAGCGTACCCGTGCCGTAATTGAGCCAACCAAGGCTCGGAGAAACCAGCAGGGGGCGTTCCACAAAGGCCCACGCATAGGCTTTGAACGAGGGCCACAACAAGGGATCGGCGAGGGCGGCGCGTATATCCAGCAAAGCACCGCTACCTGCAGGCTGCACAATATATTTTTTTGTGTACGCCGTCCATGTGCCGTAGCTCAACAAAGTGGGCAGCAGCATTAGGGTCAGATTTACGCTCAGACGGTGCAGCCGTACACCGTGTAGATATTGCTGCAACAGGGCTGACAATATCACGCACAGGCACAGCACAATGCCAGTTTGTTTGCATAAAGCCAACATGGGCAAGCCGAGCATGAGCAAAAGTGTTTTGCGAAGGGGGTTTTTTTCAAAAATGGCGAAGCACAGTAAACAGGCAAACACCGCCCCTTGCAGATAGTCCGCATAGCCGATCAGATAAAAACCTTCACATTTGGCACCGATAACCCGCACAGTGCAGGCCACAATGCCGGCCAGCACTCCGGCTTGTATCTGTCCCAAGCGCTCCTGACTATAGTGATAGGCCAGACAGCCCGTGCTGAGTACGAGGGCAACGCCCCCCATGGCGATACTTTGCTCGGTAAAAGGGCCGCGCAGGGGCATAAAAAGATTGGCAAGAATGGCGGGCATGGGGGGGTAGGCTTGGCTCATATCGTCGCGGGGCAGCGCGGAAAGGGATGTCCATAGGCCCCCTTCATGGTAAAAAGACTTGGCAAAGCCCCCCCAAAAAAATTCGTCGTAATAGGACAGCAAAGTGCCGTGATAATACCAGACAAAAAACAGCAGCCCGCCGAGCACTATACCGACCAAGCCGTGTATCTGGCGGAGACGCTCTGCGGTATGAGAGGATTGTTGGGTGGTGCAGGAAAGAATCAAGGTGCCGATTCCCGCTGCCAGCCCCACCAGCAGCACTAGCTGATGCACAAATATGAAGGTGTGGGCAAAGCTGGTGAGATAGGCAATCACAAAGAGGCCGCCCAAAACCACAAAGGGCGCAAGGCCTACGGCAATGCTGGCCCACCGCGCTAAAAAATAGACATAGCCCACAAAGGACAATATAGGGATACACATGTTCAGCATTTAGCATCCTAGAAAGAGTTCTCATTCCACAGCGCCTGTCTCAATAAAAAAGATGTTTTTATTAAGCACGGGAATAGGAGCATAAAGTAGTCAATTTTTTCTAGCTAGGCAACCGCTTTACGGAAGGGCTCGCCCTCAGCACGTGATCCGCATGCGCGCGCAGATGGAGCTAATGCGGGAAGCATACCGATGGTGAAGGCGAATATGCTGTTGCCATGCCTCCTGCAGCTGTTGCCGCAGGGCAGGGTCGGCGTCCAAACGTTGGAGCTGGTGGGGCAGATCTTGGGGGCGGGCAAGGCGGATTTCCGCCGTGAGCTCGGGCGGGAAGATGTCGAGCCCCGGCGTGTTGTCGCTGAGTAAAAAACCTCCGGCTGCCCAAACATCAAAGTGGCGTTGTGTTAAGCCGTGGGGGAGCAGCAGGCTGGTGACATTCAGCGTATACGGCGCAGTGGCGTATAGGCGGGGCAGGGTGCTGTAATAGTCCACCGGAGGGCGGGGCGGGCTTAAGGGCGCGGTGTGGGGTGATGGGGGGGCTTGTGTGTGGGGGGCAGGCTGCCCGTAATAGCTCAGCCCGCAAAGGCTGGCGGCCTCGAGCCATAGCAAACGCCAGCGCAGGGCGCATTCTTCAGCGCCTAGCCCTGCGGCGCGTACGGCATTCCCCGGCCATAGATCTTGCGGCCTCAGGCCCAAGTGTTTTGTCCACCAGCCGAAATGCGGCATACAGGGGGGGATAGCTCCGGGCGTAAGCAGGCTAAGAGCCTGGGTGAGGATTTCTGGTGCTATGCGGGTTGCGCCAAAAAAAGCTTGACGTTGGGGAAAGGCCAAGCGACCAACAAATAACAGTTTTTTTAAAGATCCGTGAGGGATGTCGGTGTCCTGCGGCGAAGCGTAGGGGAGGGCTTCCCACATATGCGGGGCCGCCGCCAGCGCTAAGTGGGCCACATGTTCGGCTCCGACCGCGCGCAAGGGCTGCACAAAACTGGCATCGGTGCAGAAAAGCTGCGCCCCGCGCCACCATGGTAGGCGGAAACGGGTAAGAATGTGCCAAGGATTATCCACAAACCATAGGGCCACGGGCACCTTGCAGGCCTGCAATAGATGAAAAAGCTCGCCTTCCGGATCCAGACCCTGCCCATTGACGGAAAAGACAAGGGCTGGTCTTTGTTCCCGTAAAAGCGCTTGCCACTGCCCCAGAGTTGTGTGCTGTTCCACCGGCATGGGGACAGATTGAAAACCCGCCTCGCTGAAAGCCTGCGTCAATTCGCGGGTTAAGAGCCCTTGGCTATCACTCAGCACCACAACGCTGGGCGCGGCTGTGGGCCATAGGGGGAGCCGCAAGCGCTGTTGCTGTATTTTTCCCCACACGGGGCCCCAAAATTCTGGGAAAAGGCGCAAGTTTTGGCGATACAGCCGAATATCGCAGTGCTCCGCCTCGTGCAGGGCTTCGGCAAGGTTGACCTGACGCCAATGGGCGGGCAGCGCTTGGGCTTTATCTGAGAGAGATCCGTGGGCAGGGGGGAGGGCGGCGGTGAATGCTGGGCATTCTGTCCAGAGAATATCCGTATAGTGCGTTGGGATATCTTCAATATACGCGCCTGTGTCTGCGGTAGCAGGGCCAAGGCCCAGCACCAGTAAGCGCTGAGGTGCGGGAGGGGAGGCCGGACATAGGGCAAAGGCCTCTGCGCCGGAACTGAGCGTTTGGAGGCGGCCCATAGAATCGTGAATGCGGTATCGCATGGGGGGGCAAGCGTGTTGATCCGGCATGAACGGCTCCTGTATATCCACTGTATCTACCTTGTGCCGCAGCGGCTCTGCGGGGACTGATAAATCGCCACTTGGCGAGGGCCTATTTTTTGTGTATCTTGTGCGGCTGGGGAACTATGAAAGAATATCGTGATCATTATTTTCTGAAGGCTAAAAAGGAAAACTATCCTGCCCGTTCCGTGTACAAGTTGAAGGAATTGGACAAAAAGTTCAAGCTTTTTCGACCGGGTATGAAGGTGCTTGACCTTGGTGCTGCGCCAGGCTCATGGTCTATGGGCGCGTCCGAAAAAGTGGGGCCGCAGGGTCAGGTGCTGGCGTGCGATATTCAGACAACAGCTTGCACTTTCTCCCCCAATGTCATTTTTATGCAAGAGGACGTGTTTGCGCGCTCCCCCGCCTTTGAGGAAGCCCTGAGCGCCATGGGGCCATTTCATGTGGTTATCAGCGATATGGCTCCCAGCACAACGGGCACACGCTTTACTGATCAAGCCCGCTCGCTGGAATTGTGCATGGAAGCGCTGGCTGTGGCAACACAATGGTTGATTCCCGGCGGATCTTTTGTGGTCAAAATTTTCATGGGGCCGGATATTCAGGATATGCTCAGCCCCATGCGAACCGCATTTACTACGGTGAAGTCTTTTAAACCCCAGAGCTCACGGGCAGAAAGCAAGGAAACATTCTTTGTTGGCCTGGGTTTTAAGGGTATATAATAACATAGGTATATTTCAGGAGGTTTTATGTCAGGGCATAGTAAGTGGGCTAACATTCAACACCGCAAGGGCCGCCAAGATGTCAAGCGCGGGAAGGTTTTTACCAAAGCCGCCAAGGAAATTATTATTGCTGCCAAGGGCGGCGGTGATCCTAACGGAAATTCGCGCTTGCGCGCGGCCATTGCCGCTGCCAAAGCCGTGAACTTGCCCAAGGAACGTATCGAATCCGCTATCCGTAAAGGCACGGGCGAAGACGGCGGCGGTGATTTTTTTGAAATTTTTTATGAAGGTTATGCCCCCGGCGGTATTGCCGTGATTATCGAAACCGCCACGGACAACAAAAACCGGACGGTTGCGGATGTGCGCCACCTGCTGACCAAGCACGGTGGTTCCATGGGAGAAACCGGCTGCGTGGGCTGGATGTTCGAGCGTAAGGGCGTTATCAGCATAGATAAATCCCTGTATGCCGAAGACGCGCTGATGGAAGTTGCCCTTGAAGCGGGTGCGGACGATGTGTTGGACGAAGACGAAAATTGGGCTATCCACACCGCCATGGCCGACTTTACGGCGGTGCGTGATGCGCTGGAAGCGGCCCATGTGCCTATGCTGTCTGCCGAGCTTGCCATGATTCCTCAAAACACCATTACCGTAGATATCAGCACCGGTCAAAAGTTGCTGCGCCTCATGGACGCCCTGGATGATAATGACGACGTGCAGAATGTGTACGCCAACTTTGAATTGCCCGACGATTTTACGGAGGAATAAGCCGTGCTCCCCAAGGGCAGCGGCGTTATAACCGTGATGGGCATTGACCCCGGCTCGCAAACAACGGGCTGGGGTGTTGTGCAGGAATGCTCTGGCGTGCTGCACCTTGTGGATTGCGGGGCCGTGCGAACCACTGCCTTGCGGAGCACAGGCCCGGCCGCATTTTCTGACCGGCTTGCCCATATTTACACGCAGCTCGCGCATATTGTGGGCCGCACCCATCCTGATGAAGCCGCCATTGAACAAGTGTTCACCGCAAAAAATGCCGCTACCGCATTGAAGTTAGGGCAGGCTCGGGGCGTGGCTGTAGCCGCCTGTGCTGCCCATGGGATTAGTGTCAGTGATTATGCCCCCACGCTGGTGAAAAAAACGCTGGTGGGTGTAGGCCGCGCTGAAAAGTCGCAGGTCGCTTTTATGGTTGGTCGTCTCCTGAACACCAAGGCTGACTGGCCCCTTGACACCAGTGACGCCCTTGCCGTGGCTATTTGTCACCTGACCTTGCGCCGTTATACCGCCTTACTGGCAAAAAAATAATGTTTTGACTGTGTTCACAGGCGCGCAGGGAAGGATTTTCCTTCCCTCACCGTCTTGACACCCCATCAACCTGTCTTATTTATAGATATTATTATTTTATTGTGGAGGTTTCTTTCATGTCTGAGCAAGGGCCGATTAATCACGAGTTTCGCGCCGAAGTGCGTAAGGTTTTGAATATTATCACTCACTCGCTGTATACTAACCGCGAGATTTTTTTGCGTGAATTGATTTCCAATGCCTCTGACGCCTTGGATAAATTGCGCTTTCAGCAGAATCACGGGGCCACCCCGCATGGGCCAGAATTAGCCCTAGAAATCAGTATTGTAGCCGACAAAGATGCAAAAACGTTGACTATTACTGATACGGGTATCGGCATGACGCGGGAGGAATTGATTGCCAATTTGGGCACCATTGCCAAGTCCGGTTCGGAAGAATTTTTGGCTGATTTGGCTGCCAAGGGCCCTGAAGAAGGTAAAGAAGGCGAAAATACGCCGGACGCAGCCCAGATTATTGGGCGTTTTGGGGTGGGCTTTTATTCGGTGTTTATGGTGGCGGACAAGGTGGAAGTGACCTCGCGCCCCGCCACAGGCGATGCCAAAGCGTATACCTGGATTTCCGACGGGCTCGGCACCTTTACGGTGGAAGAAGCCCAGGGGGATGCGGTGCAGCGCGGCACGGTGATTACGGCGCATCTTAAAGAAGATGCCAGCGAATATTTGGAAAAATATCGTTTAGAATCGGCTATCCGCAAGCATTCTAGCTTTATTCCCTTTCCGGTGCTGGTGGATAAGGAACGCATTAATACCACACCGGCTTTGTGGCGCGAACCCAAGTTTGCTATCACCAAGGAACAGTACGACGAATTTTATAAATTTATCACCTATGACAGCAAAGAACCTTTGGACGTGCTGCATTTTTCGGTGGACGCACCGGTACAGTTTAACGCTTTGTTGTTTACTCCGGACAGTCAGTACGACTTTTTTGGGGCGGGGCGTGACCAGTGGGGCCTTGATTTGTACGCCCGCCGAGTGTTAATCCAGCGTGAAAACAAAGAGCTTATTCCAGAATATCTCGCCTTTTTCAAAGGCGTAGTGGACACCGAAGACTTGCCGTTGAATATTTCTCGCGAAACGCTGCAAGAAAATGTCGTCGTGCGTAAAATTCAGCAAACTATTGTGAAACAGAGCTTGGGTCATCTGGAAAAATTGGCAAAAAGTGATCCGGATAAATATAATAAATTTTGGCATTTACATGGCAAGATTTTTAAATTGGGCTATCACGACTATGTTAATCGGGAAAGGATATCCGGTCTGCTGCGTTTCAATTCGTCCACGTTGGACGACGGCGATGGCCTGACCTCCTTGGATCAATATATTGAACGCGCCAAGCCCGAGCAAAAGACGGTTTGGTACGTGTCGGCTCCCAACCGTGAGGCCGCTCGCTTGAATCCGCATTTGGAAGTGTTCGCGCGCAAGGGCTTGGAAGTGCTCTTCTTATTTGAACCTATCGATGAATTTGTGGTGGAAGGTTTGGCAAAGTATAAGGAATATGCCTTCAAAGCCATTGAACATGCGGATGAAGCCACCCTAGACAGTTTTGCCGACAAGACGGACGAAAAACCCAAAGCCGCACCTTTAGACGATACAGACATCAATAATTTTGACGGTCTGCTCAAAAGTATGAAGGACATTCTCGGCGACAAGGTTAAGGAAGTGCGCGTGTCGCACCGTTTGGCTGATAGCCCCGCATGTCTTGTAGCGGCGGATGGCGGTATGACCTCCTCAATGGAAAAGCTCATGCGGGTGATGAATAAGGACGATACCGTGCCCCAAAAGATTTTTGAGGTAAACCGTGATCATCCTTTGTTGCGTACCCTGTTGCGTATCCATAAGGCAGATTCCAAGGATCCTATGATTGGTGAAATGGTGCAAGGTTTGTTTGACACGAGCCTGTTGCTGGACGGATATTTGAAAGATCCCCATGCTTTTGCCGGACGCGCCAATAAATTGCTGGAGCAGGCCGGGCAGTGGTACGCTGAATTACGCAAGCTGTAGGTCACATTGTTCCCGTGGAATATAAAGGAAGGCATTCTTGTAAGAGGGTGCCTTTTTTTGTAGCTGTTGCAAATGCCGCAAGGCAAGACTTTTACTAAATTTCTTCTATACTAAAAAGCTATTATTTTTTATGTGTTTATAGCTATATACTGCGGGTGCTCCCGAAGGGGAAAGCTTTGAAGACTTGCCACTGACTTCTGAAAGGGGTAGATAGGTCAAAACAGCCTTTGCCCTGTGGGGGTAAATTTTTTTTGTATATTGCATAATGGAAGGTGGCATGTTCAAAAAACTTTGTCGTGCAAGCTGCACTTACGTGGTGGTATGCTGGGCTTTGGTAGCTCTGTGTCCGGCTTTGGGGTACGCACAATTAGACGTGCGTTCGGCTATTCTTATGGACATGGATACGGGACAAGTGTTGTTCGAGCAAAATGCGGACACGCCCATTCCTCCGGCTTCTTTGACGAAAATTTTGTCCATGTATGTCATTATGGACCGGATCGCCAATAAGCAGTTTGCGCTGGACGATATGGTCAAAGTGAGCAAAACCGCTGCCAATACGGGCGGCTCGCGCATGCACCTGAAGGCCTACGAGCGCGTGAGCATGGATACCCTGCTTATGGGCATGGCTGTTTCGTCGGGCAACGATGCCAGCGAAGCCCTTGCCGAATATGTGGGCGGTTCGCAAGAAAATTTTGTGCGGATGATGAACGACAAAGCCCGCAGCGTGGGCATGAATTCCAGTTTTTTTGCTAATCCCCATGGGCTTCCGGCTGCGGGGCAGGTAACCACTGCCCGGGATATGCTCTCGTTAAGCTACAAATATCTTTCTTCTTTTCCGGATGCTTTGCGTTACCATTCCACCCGCTTTATGAAGCATAACGGGGTGGTGAGCTATAATAAAAATCCGCTACTGGGAAATTATAAAGGCGCGGACGGCTTGAAAACAGGCTGGGTCAACGCTTCTGGCTATAATTTAATTTCTACGGCTTCACAGGATAATTCCCGATTGTTGGCTGTGGTGCTCGGGGCAGAAAACACCAAAACTCGCGCTCAGGAGATTCATCGTCTCATGGAAGCGGGCTTTATGCTCAAGCGTAATCAAGTCAGCAGCATTCCCGATGCCCTGCGCTTCATGCCCCCCCGCCACTTTGCCCTGAATTTAGACAACACCAAACGTGATGCCTACGCGACCTTGGCACCGGAAGTGCTCAAACAGGGCAAAGCTTCTGCACATAAAAAGAATCTCAAGGCGAGTAAAAACCGCCGTCATGCACAGAAAGCGGCTAAAAGAAGCCAAGCCCACAAAAAGAGCAAAAAAGATACTCGGCAGGCGAGTTTGCACCGTAAAAATAGTTAGAAGTTTTACGCCTTTTTCTGCCTGCAGTATGGGGTTTACACGCGCACGGAACCCATCTGGGCATGCCATAGCGCAAAAGCTTCGCGCGCCCGCTGGCTGAATGCGGCCTTGCGATCCGCTTTTTTCGCCCTTTCTGGCAGTTCAGGCATCAGGCCGAAGTGGACGTTGGACGGCTGGAATTTCTTTACGGGCACCCGCAGGTGTTCGAGCAAGGCGCCCAAGGCGCTTTCCGTACTCGGCGCCGATAAGGGGCTGCCGTTGTAGTGCGCGGCAAGCAGCATACCCACCCATAAGCCACAGGCGGCAGATTCCACATAACCCTCCACACCGGTGATTTGTCCGGCAAGATGGACACGGGGATTCACGCGCAGGGCCAGTTGCTCGTCCAGCACTTGGGGGGCGTTCACGTACGTATTGCGGTGCATGCTGCCAAAGCGTACAAATTCAGCCTTTTCTAGGCCGGGAATAAGCCGGAACACGCGCTCCTGCTCCGGATAGGTGAGCTTAGTTTGGCAGCCCACTAGGTTGAACATGGCGGCATGGCGATCTTCCGCCCGCAATTGGACCAGTGCCCACGGGCGGCGGCCGGTGCGCGGGTCGTCAAAGCCCACGGGCTTGAGCGGCCCAAAGGTTAGGGTACGGTGCCCGCGTTCGGCGAGGGCTTCAATGGGCATGCACCCTTCAAAGTGGATCTCTTTTTCAAATTCGCGGGCCGGCACTTTTTGTGCCGCCAGCAGCGCGTCATAAAAGATCTGATATTCTTCTTTATTCATGGGGCAATTAAGATAATCGCCCGGTTCCTCTGCGCTCGGCTCGGCATAGCGCGATCCACGAAAAATAATGTCATAATTCAGTGAATCCGCCGCCACAATGGGGGCGATGGCGTCGTAAAAATACAGATGATCACTGCCAATGCTCTCAGCAAGACTGTGTGACAAGCTTTCTGAAGCCAATGGCCCTGCTGCGATGACGATGCGCTCAAAGTTGCCGAGGGCGGGGTCGTCAAGGCTGTGAATTTGTTGACGCACGAGAGTAATGTTGCTTTCGGCGGTAATTCTTTCAGTCATAGCGGTGGAAAAACGCGCTCGATCAACGGCAAGGGCTTTGCCAGCCGGCACGGATTCTGCGTCGGCTAAAGCCATAAATACGCTGCCCAGTTCGCGCATTTCTTGTTTGAGCAGTCCCACCCCCGAGGTCCATTCGTTAGAGCGCAAGGAATTGGAACACACAAGTTCGGACAGCGCCGCGCTGTGGTGTGCGGGGGAAAAGGCGTGGGGTTTTTGTTCAAACAGGGTCACCGCGATGCCTGCGTGGGCGAGGGCCAACGCGCATTCACACCCGGCAAGTCCCGCGCCCACAATCGCTACGGAAATTTTTTGCATGATAACCTCATAGTGTCAAAAGTATCACAGGCACAGTATACAGCCGCGCACGGGAGCGCAAGGGGGGCGTTTTCCCTCTTGTCTATCCTGTCGCTTTGGAGTAGGTGAAGAAATTCCCGATACGTTTTTTTTGGAAGGAAGTACCCGCATGTTGCCGTGTTCCGTAAATGTTTTGTATATGAATGACGCAGCCCGCGAACTCTACGCCGGGCAGGGCGGTCTTTGTTATGCCACGCCACAATCGGCGGGGCTGGATTTACGGGCGTGTTTTGCACAAGAAGTGGCGGACATTGCGCCGGGGCAACGCCTGGGCGTACCCACGGGGCTGGCGATGGCACCGTGCCAGCCTGGGGTGGCAGGTTTTGTGTATGCGCGCAGCGGTCTGGGGGCGGTACAGGGCCTGACAGTGGCACAGGGCGTGGGCCTGATTGACCCTGATTATCGTGGGGAAATTAGAGTATTTTTGTTGAATACTTCGGACAGTATTAAGCATTTGCGACGGGGCGAACGCATGGCCCAGATTGTCTTCCAACCCTATTTTCGGGCGGAACTCACTGTGGTGGATGCGCTAGAGAGCACCGAGCGTGGCGCTGGCGGCTTTGGACACAGTGGTCGCTGAGCTGCCTGAGACGATTTTTTTATAGACTACAAATAGACTTTTTGGAGAAGACCATGTCTAAAAGCTTTGACGCTTTGAAACAGCGCGAAGAATTGTTGCTATGTCGCACCTACGGGCGTTATCCGGTGTCGGTTATCCGGGGCAAAGGCTCACGCTTGTGGGACGCGGACGACAAGGAATATGTAGATTTGTTGGCGGGCATTGCGGTGACGGCCTTGGGGCACTGTAATGACGAAATCGCCGCCTGCATTGCTGAACATGCCCATAAGCTGGTGCACGTGAGCAATTTATTTTATCAAGAAGAACAATTGGATCTGGCGCAGAATATTCTTGCCACCTGCCACATGCACAAGGCCTTTTTTTGTAATTCCGGTGCGGAAGCCAATGAGGCCGCCATTAAGCTTGCCCGCCGCTACATGCAGAAGGTGCGTCAGCGCGATGCCTATGAAGTGATCACCCTGTCGGGCTGTTTTCACGGGCGTACTTTGGCAACGGTGAGTGCCACTGGTCAGGCCCGCTTTCAGGACGGTTTTAGCCCTATTCCCGCAGGGTTCAAGCAAGTGCCGTGGGGTGATCTGGATGCTTTGCGCGCCGCTATTGGCCCGCAGACGGCGGCGGTGATGGCGGAAATGGTGCAGGGTGAAGGCGGCATTCGCCCCATGACCACGGAATATGTGCAGGGCATCGAAGCCCTGTGCCGTGAAAAAGATATTTTATTTATCGCTGATGAAGTGCAGGCAGGCCTGTGCCGCACGGGCAAGTTTTGGGCTTTTCAGCATTTTGGCATTCAGCCGCATATTTTAACCTCGGCGAAGGCTCTCGCCAACGGTTTGCCCATGGGCGCGATGCTGGCTGTGGACGATGTTGCACGGGGTTTTGCCGTGGGCAGCCATGCCACTACCTTTGGCGGTGGGGCGCTCGTATCTGCGGTGGCGAATACGTGTTTGCGTATTATGCAGCGCGACAACTTGGCCGACAGGGCCGCCCGCATGGGGCAGGCCTGTATGGAAAAAGCCCGCCAAATAGGGCAGCGGGTGCCGGGGAGTATTCGGGAAGTGCGTGGAATGGGGCTGATGATCGGGATTGATCTTGCCGAACCCGGTGCCGAAGTGTGGCAGGAATTGCTGCGCCGTGGCTTTATCTGTAATTTGACTCACGAAACCGTGTTGCGTCTGTTGCCTGCCCTGACTATTTCTGAGGCTGATCTGGACGCTTTCTTGAAAACATTGGAAGAAATTTTGCGCGCTAAAAAAGCCTAATCAGGACATATGAGGCTTTACAAGCATGATGAATTCTGATACAGGATGTTTTACGCAATTTCTATAAATTTTGCCAAAAACGGGAGCAGCCTTCGCAATAAGGCTGCTCCCGATTATTTCAAGCTCGTCGATGTGTACGACAGGAGAATACGCTGTGGATATTTTTGATATTGCTTCAGAATTGGAACGTCTTGACCGCGAATCTGCCCTTGTGAAGGCCAAATCGGGTATGGATCGTGGGGGCCCAGAATGGATTAATGGGGTGGCGTGCTGCCGCGAATGCGGCGAACCTATCCCCCAGCGTCGCCTTGAAGCGCTGCCGGGTGTTGGCCTGTGCTTGGCCTGCCAAGAAGAACGCGAACATAATAGCTAGTATTCACACTGGCAGTGTTCAAATGTTGTCTGTTCTTTGATGCGGAATAGTGTCGGGAACGGGAATTATTCTGCCCACACCAGGTGCAGAAGATTAAAACTGATCCACGCCACCGTGGCGGCTGCGGGTATGGTTAATACCCAAGCTACAATCAGATTACCCGCAACCCCCCAGCGCACTGCGGACAGGCGCTTGGTAGAGCCGACACCAAAAATACTGGCCGTGATGGTGTGGGTGGTGCTGATGGGCGCGCCGAACATGGAAGCCCCGGTAATAACCATGGCTGCCGCTGTTTCGGCGGCAAAACCGTGCACCGGTTCTAGCTTGAAAATACGGTGCCCCATGGTTTTTACGATTTTCCAGCCGCCCACTGCCGTTCCCATAGCCATGGCCATGGCGCACAAGAGCTTAACCCACAAAGGCACTTCTACCGTGTCGACCTGCCCAAAAATCAGCAGGGCCAAGGTGATCACGCCCATGGTTTTCTGGGCGTCGTTGAGGCCGTGGCTGGTGGCCATGAAACCGGCGGAAAGAATTTGTAATCTATGGAAGGAACGGTTGACCGTATTGCGGTTGATTCGACAACAAAGCCAATAAATAAGCCACATTAACAAAAACGCCGCGCCAAAACCGACTAGTGGCGAAATAATCAATGGTAAAAGTACCTTATGTACAATGGATGCCCCGTTCAAGGTGCTGAAGCCCGCATGAGCTACGGCCGCACCGATAAGACCGCCGATGAGCGCGTGGGATGAGGAGGAGGGGATACCAAAATACCATGTGATGCAATTCCACGCGATAGCCCCCACCAGTGCCGCCAAAACCAGAACATGGCTGCCCATAACCACATCGGGATGCACGATGCCACTGCCCAAAGTTTTGGCGACCTCCGTGCCGAGCAGTGCCCCCCCCAGATTCAATGCCGCCGCCATGCCCACTGCCAAACGCGGTGAAAGCACCTTGGTGGAGACGACGGTGGCAATGGCATTGGCACAGTCGTGGGCTCCGTTTGTAAAGTCGAAGGCCAGCGCGACAAGGATAATGAGAATGAGTAAAAGCGGGATCTCAAACATTTTTTAGTACTGCTTCTTCAATGGTTTCCGCAAGTTTTACCACCTGATCAACGGCTAATTCCATGCGGTCGTAGGCTTGGGTCCATTTAATCATGTCAATGATGCTTGTGGGGGTCAATTCCGTCACGTCCTGCAATTCCGCAATGCCCACACTGAGGAGCATTTCGCAATCACTCCGCAAGTCGCGGAATTGGTGCGTGTTGTGGCTGTCTTTTTTATGTGAAAGCCCCTGCAACATGGTATGGGTCAGTAGCACCATTTCATGCTGGGTTCTCGCCAGTTTTAACGCGGGGAAACGCACCCTTTCAAAATCGTAAATATGCAGACGAGTTGTCAAATTACGTATAAAGTCAATAGCTTCTTCCTGAGCTTGATTAATACGCAGGATATCTTCACGGTCAATGGGGGTAATAAAGGTTTGCGATAAATGCCGGGTGATGCGCTGGAACAAGGCATCGGCCTGCTCTTCCAGTTCGGCTACGGTTTTGTGGGCACGGTCTTTGTCGGCGGCTATTTCTAGAAGATAGACAAGTTGGGCCGAAACATCACGTAATTTGGTGTTCTGTTCCAGTAAAAGCTCAAAAAATGGGGCGGATTTAGGCAATAACGAAGGGAACATGCAGGCTCCTTGTGGGAAAAAAACGCCGTTACCGACGAAGGGCATCACATAAATAATTTCATGACGTGTTTTTTCTATCAACTATTTTTTTTATGCACAATATGTATTGCCAAAGTAAATTATAGGTGAGCGTTAAAATAATTATGCGTAGACATACTCTGCTATTGATTGCTGAAGGTTTTCGGGCAATAAGTGCAGCCATGTTGCCGGACAGCGTATTTGTACCCCCGGCAGAGACAGCAAGGTGTGGTGCAATAAAATTTTTTGTACTGCGGTGCGGGGGGGCTGGGTATAGGCGTTATCCGCCGCGTCCGCGTATAGGCCATCGCCCCACAAAGGAAAACCCGCATAGGCGGCGTGGGCTCGGATTTGGTGCCGCGCTCCCTTGGTAATCATACAGACAGCAAGAGTATATTCGGGGTATTGCACGGTGGCGGAAAGCCAGTCCCCGTGCGGAAACAGGCGCAGGGCCAGTTCCCGTACGGCACCTTCGCTCAAATAGCCTATGGGGGTCAGGCGGGTGTGGCGTAATAGGTCGGTGTTGTCCACGGGCAATACGCGCGCGCCCCGCCTTTTGGCCGTGTCGAGCTTGCGCCGTACCGTTATCGCGGTGGGCATGCGCCCGCATAATAAAGCCAGGTAGCGCTTTTCACACAGGCCCGCATCTTCCATGCGCCGCCACGCGAGTACCCCCTCGGGAGTGCGCGCAGCCGCTACAATGCCGGAGGTTCCCACATCAAGGCGATTGACAAGGTGCATGCCCTCAGCCCCGCCGTATACCGAAGGCAGCAAGGCCTCTAAACTGGGGCCACCGCGTCCTTCAAGGGATTCTGTGTGTAAACCAGCAGGTTTATACAAAAAAATGCACGTATTTTGCTCATCAATAACATAAGGCGCACGGTCGCCAAGCATCCACGCTTCATCCGCCGGCAGGGGGTCTGCGCTCGGCGCCATTCGGTTCGAGTTTTGCACGGGGCGCACAGAAATTTCGTCGTTCTCATACACCATCCACCCCACCGGGCGCGCTTTTCCGTTCACCAGCACCGCATGGGTGGCCCATAAACGTCGTCGGGCTCGTATACTGCATGCGGGAAAGAGGGCCCGCAAGGCTGCGTCTAGGCGTTGACCTGCGGCATGCGCTTCAACACGGTAGATATTATCGCACATCGCCGTTTTCCGCTATTTTTTGGTCTTCATAGGGGGCGATAATCCGGCGGTATAATTCTGACTGTGCCGCACCTAAGGCCGAAAAAGGAACCATGCTGTTGGTGTAGCTCATGCCCGCATTTTTTATAAATTCTAAGCATAAACGGTATACGCAATAATTGATTTCACCGCCCGACTGCAAATTCTGCGCGATAAGGTCGATAGGCTCGTCAAAAATTTTTCGCCGTTCAGGGCTGATATAAGGCATGGGAACTCCCTTGTTTTGAGGGAGGCATTGCCCCCCTCAATAGGCTTGGATTATTCAATAATAGTTGCTTTTTTGATAATCACGGCTTCGCGGGGAACATCGTCATACATGCCGCGTTTGCCGGTGGTGACAGCTTTTATTTTATCAACAATTTCTTGTCGGGGCCTTATAGTCGAGGAAGGGATTGTCCTGCACATTGATGAAGAATTGCGAAGTAGCGGAATTTGGGTCGGAAGTACGGGCCATGGCAACGGTATATTTAAGATTCTTGAGGCCATTGGCGGCTTCGTTCTTAATGGGTTTGCCCGTGGCTTTGCTTTTCATGTCGGGGGTCATCCCGCCGCCCTGCACCATGAAATTGGGGATAATGCGGTGGAAGATGGTGCCGTCATAGTGCCCGGCCTTCACGTAGTTGATAAAATTTTCTACCGACACGGGAGCTTTGGCGGCATCGAGGCGGAGCACGATATCCCCCATGCTGGTTTCCAGTTTAACAGCGGGATTGGCGGGGGCGGCAAGGGCGGGAGCGGCGCACAGGGCGGCAATAGCCAGAGCCGCGCAAATTTTTAGTAAGCGCATGATGTCTCTCTTGTTTTTATGGGGTTAGAAAATATACAAAAATACTGCATGCCCATTTGTATTCCGTGGGACAACCTAACACGAGGGAGGCGGTGGAGTAAACAGGGGGCAGGGGCCTTGCAGGGCTACCGCATCTTCTGCGGCCCTAATTCAAAAATAACGAGTTCGACCTT
>JAVVPD010000035.1:0-22606 GCA_036655975.1 Desulfovibrionaceae bacterium
CGGGGCGAATTGCCGAACAATACCTTGGTGAGCACCGTCATGAGCAATATGGCCTTGGAAGTGTTCATGAAAGAGCGCGGTGGCTCTCTTGTACGCACGGCGGTGGGCGATCGCTATGTGACTGAAACCATGCGCCAGACCGGGGCTATGCTCGGCGGTGAACAATCTGGGCATATCATTTTTCAGCAATACAGCACCACGGGTGATGGCTTGCTGGCGGGCTTGCAAATTTTGCGTATTATGTGCGAAAAACATCGTCCTTTATCTGAACTAGCTGGATTACTTATACCTTTTCCTCAAGAGTTGATCAATGTCAAGGTGGAGAAAAAAATACCCTTTGACCAAAGCCCCGCAGTGGGGGAAGCTATAAGTAAGGTGGAGGCAGAGCTGGGCGCACGCGGTCGAGTGCTGTTGCGCTATTCGGGAACGGAGTCTTTATGCAGAGTTATGGTGGAAGGTGAAGACCCACAGCAGGTGCGCCGCCATGCGGAATATCTTGCGGAAGTGGTGCAAGCGCATTTGCGCTAATGTGCTGATAAAAATTGTGTAAATAATCTAAAAATGTATCTCTTTGGTTGACACGTAAGATGTTGATATTTTATAGTTGAATCAAGATTTATATACGGGTTGGATCATTAGTGGATTCGGCACTGTCACGAGCTGTTGATTCTTGGTTGTACTGCATACTGCTCAATATATAAGGCCGATGGCCCCTGCTTTGCATTGCTGCGCTTTAGCTGTCGGGCTTCCTCGTTTCGAACACCCTAGAGGAGCTGTGTTATGAAGAACATTCGCAAGGTTGTCATCCCCGTGGCTGGATGGGGCACACGTTCTTTACCTGCAAGTAAGAACATTCCTAAAGAAATGCTTCCTATTTATAACAAACCCGTTATCCAATACGTGGTTGAAGAAGCTATCCAATCGGGCATTAAAGATGTTATTTTTGTGACGAATCGGGATAAGAACGTCATTGAAGATCACTTTGACTACAATTTACAATTGGAAGATGTTCTTGAACGCGCGGGGAAGTTGGATAAGCTGAAGCTTATCCGTGATGTGGCTGAAATGGTCAATATCATGTCCGTGCGTCAAAAAAAGCAATTGGGTTTGGGGCATGCGGTGCTGTGCGCCAAAGAACTGGTGTGTGATGAACCCTTTGCCGTGATGGTGGGCGACGACCTGATGTTTGGGGGGGTTCCCGGCGTCAAGCAGCTTGTTGACGTGGCTATGGCGGAAAATATGCCTGTTATTGGGGTTATGGAAGTCCCGCAGGATAAAGTCAGCCGTTACGGGATTATTGATGGAGAAGAAGTCTCCCCCGGTGTCTATAGGGTTAATGACATGGTGGAAAAACCTGATGTCGATAAAGCCCCTTCGCGCTTGGCTATTGTGGGGCGTTATGTCCTTACCCCTGATATTTTTGATTATCTTGAAAAAGTGCAGCCCGGACACGGTGGTGAAATCCAACTGACCGATGCGCTGCAAGCCCTTGCCAAAGATAAAGGCATGATGGCGGTAAAAATGGCCGGAATCCGCTTTGATGCGGGGGATTGGGCGGAATATCTCACGGCAAATGTGTATTTTGCCTTGCAAGAAGAAAGCTTGCGCTATGAACTCATTGGCCTGTTGAAAAATATTTTGCAATTTGACTAAAAAATTTATCGGTCTCTTGCCTTGGCACGAGGCTTATTGGCAGCAATAACATAGGCTTTCCCCTCAGGTATGCCACTAAGGGGAAAGCTTTTGTGTTTTTAAAATATCTGGTTATATATGAATTATTCCATAGCATTGCTGAGTCCTCCGTATAGCACTTTGACCTATACCTGCCCAGAGTATTTGCCTGCGGCTTTGCTGCGCGCGGGCATGCGGGTGGCTGTGCCTTTGGGGAAGGGGGCTTGGCGCGTGGGGATGATTTTGCGCGAGGCGGTGGCACCGGCAGGCACGGAGACCGCTTTTACCTTACGTCCTGTATTCTGGCCTTTGGAGCGGCAGCCTTTGTTGTCGGCGGAGCACATGGATATGGTGGAGCAATTGTCGTTACGGCAATATTCTACCCCCGGCAATATTTTAGGGCACATCCTCCCCTTGGGTTTGCGTACCACCAAGGTGCGCTTGCGGTATTTTGACGGAGCACAGCCCCAATTATTCAGCCTTAAGGCCTTAGGGGCATTGGCGGCGGATAAGTTACGGGAATTGGTTGAAGCTTTCGTGCGGGGGCAGGCAGATATGCTGGCGGCGGTCAGTAATGCGGCAGCCGGAGAAGTGTGCGTATTGGCCTGTGATCCGCCGTGGCCTGTGCGGCCTTCAGCCCAGCGTCAAAGGGAAGTATTGGAATATTTGTTGGAGCATGGGGCCATTACGCGGCACAGTTTAGTAAAGGCCTTGGGGCGGGCCAGCAGTGCGGCCTTGCGTCAATTGCTCACGCGCGGTCAGGTAAATATCCGCCCTATGGATACGGAGCTAGAGCCAGACGAGGCGGCCCGTGCCCATGCGGCCTTGCTGCCGCCGCCTCCGGCGGCATTTGTGCTTTCCCACGCGCAACAGGCCGCATTGCGGATTTTTATAGCGGATATGGATGCGGGAAAGGCCGCCAGCCATGTGCTCTTTGGCGTGACAGGCAGCGGCAAAACAGCAGTGTATTTAGAATTAGCCCGTGAGTGTCTTGCGCGCGGGCGCTCCATTATACTGTTAGCTCCTGAAGTGGCGCTCGCACTTAAGTTACGCCGTGATGCTGCCTGTACTTTGCCACATTTGCCTGTATTTTTTTTTCACGGTTATCAGAGCCCGGCCTTGCGTGAGCGCACGTTCCGGGAATTGGCTTTACGCCGCGAGCCTTGCATTGTGGTGGGCACGCGATCAGCGCTGTTTTTGCCCATTCCTCGCTTGGGGGCGGTGGTGCTGGATGAAGAGCATGATTCCTCGTTTAAACAGGATGAAGGCTTGAATTATCAGGCCAAGGAGGTAGCTTGGTTTCGGGTAGCCCAAAATAAGGCTTTATTGATACTTGGCTCCGCCACGCCTGACGTGAAAACTTTTCACGCCGTGGAGCAGGGGCGCCTGTCACTGGTGCGTTTGCCGGAAAGGGTGGGGGGGGGCACCTTGCCCGCCATTCAACTGGTGGACATTACCAGCCTTGCGGGCAGTGAATCCTTACTCGCTCCTGAAAGTGAGGTCGCGCTGAAAGAAACCTTGCAGCGCGGTGAACAGGCGGTGGTATTGTTGAACAGGCGGGGCTATGCGCCCCTTATGTATTGCCTCGATTGCCATAGTGTGGCCCGCTGCCCGCATTGTGAAATAGGGCTGACCTATCATAAAGGGCGTGAAAGACTGGTGTGCCATTATTGCGGCTATTCTGTGCCCTTCCCTTCGCCCTGTACCACCTGCAAGGGGATGCATTATTTGCCCATGGGGGAAGGCACGGAAAAATTGGCCGAAAGCTTAAGTACGCTCATGCCCCCGCAGACACAGGTGTTGCGTTTGGATCGGGACAGCACCCGCCGCCCTGGGCGCATGGAAGAAATTTTGGAGGCTTTTGCCCGGCAGGAGGCGCAAATTTTAGTGGGCACACAAATGTTGTCCAAGGGGCATCACTTCCCCAATGTTACCCTAGCCTTGGTGGCGGATGGGGATTTGGGCTTGAATCTGCCGGACTATCGGGCCGCAGAGCGTACCTTTCAATTGCTGGTGCAGTCGGCGGGGCGGGCCGGCCGTGGGAGCAAGCCGGGCAAGGTGATCATTCAAACCCGCGATACCAGCCATTATTGTTGGAAATATATTCAACAAGCGGATTTTGAAGGCTTTTATGCTGATGAAATTCAGCGCCGCCAACGCCGCTTGTATCCGCCTTTTGTGTATCTTGCGCTTATCCGTATAAACTATGCGGTTGAGTATGCCGAAGGCCCGAGCCGTATGGCGGCTTTAGCAAGTTTTATGCGCGGCCTTGGCCGAGAAATGGAACTGACCGTGCTGGGGCCTGCCCCCGCCCCCTTGGCTTTATTGCGGGGGCGTAAGCGCTTTCACTGCCTCCTAAAAGGACACGATTGGGCCAAATTGCGCCAGTTTTTTGCCACTGTGCAGCAGAAATTTAGTACGCAGCAGCTCAGAATTGTTCTTGACCTTGACCCTGTGAATATGCTTTAACAGCACACCTGTTTTTACTTGTGTTACTGCAAAAAAGCAAAGTATTACAAAATAATACTAGAGTAACACTTTTTTTGTGGTGTGTTTCCCCTTTTCCCCTAACTGTGTGGTCGCAGCAAGAGGCTTTATGAAACGTTCTCCCCTTCTCTTATTCTCACGTTGTGTATTGTGGTGTCTGTGTGTGTTTTCTACAATAATTGTGAGTACTCCCGTTGTTCGTGCGGAAGGATTTTCCATGACGGAATGGAGCGCCCGTGGCCTCAGTTTGGCGGGGGGCATGGTTGCCCGCGCGGATGACGCTTCGGCCATTGCCTATAACGCCGCCGGCATTACGCAATTGCCGGGAACCCAATTGATGGGCGGTATTACGGTTATTTCGCCTTACGGCTCCATTGAAAATAATCTTGCAGGGGGGGGGACGCACACCACCCATGTCAAGCCTGCCGTGTGGACCCCTTTTCACGGCTACATTACCCACCAGTTGAACGACAATGTGTGGTTGGGCTTCGGCGTGTTTTCGCGTTTTGGCTTGGGCAACAGCTACAGCGGCACGTGGGCTGGTCGGTATAATGTGTATGACGTAGGCTTGCAAACCTTCTCTGCCGTGCCCACCATTGCCTATAAAATTAACGATATGTTCTCCGTCTCCCTGGGCGTAGAATTGATGTATCTGAGCTTATACGAAGGCGTGAAAGTGCCGGATGTGGATATGGCTACGCGTAAATTACGTGATAATGATATGCAGTTGAACGGTTCAAGCCTTGGCGTGGGCCTACACGCGGGGGTGCATGCCCGTTTCAACGACCAATGGTCTGCCGGGCTGACCTATAAAAGCCAAGTGACCCAACAAGTGCACGGGGATGCGAAATTTGACTATCAAGGGAAAAGTCCCATCGCAAAAATGAATATGAAAGATTCCGATATTAATGGCACGCTGCAATTGCCGGACTCCGTTTCCTTTGCCGTGGCCTATAAACCCATTGATCGTTTAAGTTTTGAAGTAGGCACCGTTTGGACACGCTGGTCTACGTACAATGCGTTGAATATTTATTTTGATGATCCTTCTGGCTATCGTTCCATCAACAATAAAGAATGGCGTGACGGCTGGAATGTTAATGCCAGTGTGGAATATAAGGCCCTTGATTGGCTGACCTTGCGCGCCGGCTATTGGTATGAAAGCCCTGTGGTGAATAGCAGTTATTCTGACTACATGCTGCCCACCAATGGCCGCGATGTGGTCACCATGGGCGCGGGCTTCAACTGGGATAATTGGACTTTGGACGTGGCCTATGCCCATATCTGGATTCATGCCTTAAGCTATAATGACAGTACGAGCACCGGAGTGCATGTTGCCAAAGCTACCACAGGCGGTAAAACCAAAAATACGGAGGCGGATATGTTTACCGTTTCCTTGGGGTATACGTTTTAAAGCGTATAAAGCTCTAAAAATTTTATAAAACACGGGTCTTTCTGCACAGGAAGACCCGTGTTTTTCCTTGCCATATACTCCCGAAGTATCCTACATTTTTATGAGCCATTACTCACTGTTACTTTACGAGGCGGAACATGAACAAAAAAGAGACGCAAGCCGTTTTGTCGGTGGATACACTTATTCGGACACTGGGAACAGCAAAGATTGAATCAGCCTTGCCCTATAGGACGTGGATGGACGATAAATTTGTTAAGCTGTTTGTAGACAGTGAATTGTCCGAAGATGTGGTTGAACCTGTTTTGGCAGATTTTGAAGCCGCAGGGCCGCGTAAAAAGTTGTATTTTGATCCGAGCCGGGCTAAATGCGCCATTGTGACCTGCGGAGGCTTATGCCCTGGTATTAATGATGTTATTCGCGCGCTGGTTATGGAAGCGCACCATGCCTATAACGTGCCCGCCATTTTGGGCATCCGCTATGGGCTTGAGGGCTTTATTCCCCGTCTGCATCATCCGGTGATGGAATTGCGTCCCGATATGGTTTCCAATATCCATATGTTTGGCGGTACCATGCTTGGTTCTTCCCGTGGCCCTCAACCACCTGAAGATATTGTTGATACCCTTGAACGTATGAATGTGAGCGCGCTTTTCATTATCGGTGGTGATGGCACCATGAAGGCCGCCGCCGCCATTAGCCGAGAAGTGTCCGCCCGCAACTTGAAAATGTCCATCATTGGGGTGCCAAAAACCATTGATAATGACATCAACTTTATTCCCCAATCCTTTGGCTTTGAAACCGCCGTGGATAAAGCCACTGAAGCTATCCAATGCGCGCATACCGAAGCCCAAGGCGTTCCCAACGGCATTGGTATTGTCAAATTGATGGGCCGTGAATCCGGTTTTATTGCGGCTCAGGCCACCTTGTCGCTCAAAGAAGTCAATTTTACGCTCATCCCTGAGGCGCCTTTTACCCTCCATGGTGAAGGCGGTCTGCTTCCCGCTCTTGAACAACGCCTGCTCAGTCGTAGACATGCCGTTATTGTTGTTGCCGAAGGCGCGGGGCAGCAGCTCATGCAGAAAACCACCGCCACTGATGCCTCGGGTAATCCCGTGCTTGGTGATATTGCCTCCTTGCTCAAAACGGAAATTAAAAAATATCTGAATGAGCGTCATATTTCTTACAGTATTAAAATGATTGACCCAAGCTACATTATCCGCTCTGTGCCTGCCAACGCCAATGACCGCGTGTATTGTGGCTTTCTTGGGCAACACGCCGTACACGCCGCCATGGCTGGGCGTACCGATATGGTTGTGGCGAAAATCCAAGACCGTTTTGTGCACCTGCCCTTCGAAATCGTGACCCGCATGCGCCGTCGTCTTAATGTTCATTCCGATTTTTGGCGCGCTGTTCTTGAGTCCACAGGCCAAAGCGTGTTAAAAGGGATGATGTAAAAGGATTTTTATGCCCACACCTTGTATACGACAAATTAAGGCTTCGGCTGGTTCTGGAAAAACCTACGATTTGACGCGGCGATTTTTGGCACACTTGAGCCAGTCCGCGCCGGAAGTACACGTGCCCTCGTGTGGTTTAGAGGCGGGGCAGGGGCAGGGCGGCAGTTGGGGAGACATTTTGGCGATGACCTTCACCAACAGTGCCGCTGCGGAAATGAAGGACAGGGTTATCCGCCAATTGAAGGAGATAGCGCTGGGCAAGGGCGGCCCAGAGGGGATAGCTATCCGTCCGAAACAGGCGGCTTTGTGGGTGGAGAGGATTATCCGCCAGCTCAGTGCCTTGAATATTCGTACTATCGACAGTTTTTTACACTTGGTGGTGCGGATGTCGGCTTTAGATCTGGAATTGCCGCCAGATTTTACCCCAGCTTTTAGCACAGAAGAAAGCCTGACCCCTTTGCTTGATGCCAGTATTGAGCAGGCTTGGCAGGGGGACGCCGCCATGCAGGCGCTGTTGCGTGGCGTGTGCGAGGGTTTGCTGTACCACTCGGATATCAAAGGTTTTATGGTGGGCAAGCGGATTACGCGGCGGGTTATGGAGCTGATGGACGGTGTACTGACGGGTGACTGGTCTACCTTGGCGGGCACGGAAACTTTGCTGGATCGCCGTGCTGCGTATGCGCGGGCGTATCGGGAGCAGGCCGCCCTGTTGGTGCAGGTGCTGGAACGTGAAGGGCTGAAGGTACACTCCTTGGCTTTGAAGGCCTTTACTCGGGCGCGAGAAGGGGACGCGAAGGCGGCGACATCGGCCTATTTTATCAAGGACGGGCTGGACGGCTGCTTGCTGAAGGCTTCGGCGGGGAAGGCCTCGGCGGTTGCGGAAAAAGCCTATGGAGATATGCAGGCGGTGGCAGATTCCATGAGCACGCGGGGGCATATTGTTAAGCGGGCTTTGGAATTGGCGCCCTTTGTGGCCTTAACTCAACAGGTGGCCCAAGGGCTGGAAGCCTTTCAGCAGGCCGAGGGGGCCATCCCTGGGGTGCGTATTCCGTATCTGGCGCAAAAGGTTTTGACGGAGGGGCACGGGGTGTCCGGCGCTTTGTGCCGCATGGGAACGCGCCTGACCCATATTATGCTGGACGAATTTCAGGATACCAGCCGAGTGCAGTGGCAGGCCTTGCTGCCACTGGTGCAGGATTCACTGGCGCGGGGCGGATCGCTCACGTGGGTGGGCGATGTGAAGCAGGCCATTTATGGTTGGCGCGGCGGTGATGCCGCCCTGTTTGACGAATTGCTCGAAGCGGATTCTGGTTTGCATGCCACGCAGCCGCAAGTGTTCAAAGATGCTTTACCCACCAATTGGCGCAGCCGCGAGGAAATTGTCCGTTTTAATAACCGCGTGTTTGCGGTGCTGGCGGAACCTGCCCAGGCGGTGGAGGTACTTTTTGCCATGCTGCCAAAGCACACGCCCCCCGCCTACGTGGGAGAAGCGGCGGCTTTGCTGCAAGCCAGTTTTGCGTCCTGCGGGCAAATTGTTCCGGCGCGGATTTCCTCCACGGGAGGCTGCGTACGGGTGGAAGCGGTGGAAGGGGAAAACAGCGCGCATCTGGACGCCGTGGTGCGCGAAGGTCTCTGCCGTTTATTGCAAGAGGATATCGGCCCGCGCCGCCCATGGTCGGAAGTGACTATCCTCGTGCGCTCCAATACGGCAGCCGCCAAGGTGGCGGCGTGGCTTATGGACGTGCGGATTCCCGTGGTTACGGAGAATAGCTTGCTGCTAGCAGAGCATCCCTTGGTCTTGCAAAGCGTGGCTTTTTTGTCCTTTTTAGACACGCCGCAAGACGATGTGGCCTTCTGGACCTTTGTGAGCGGGTCGATTTTTACGGGTATGTGCGGTTTGGATGTGCAGTATTTGTACAATTGGGCGGCAGGACGGCCCAAAGGGGCACTGTTTCGGGTTTTCAAAACGGATTTTCCTGAGCTGTGGGCACGGTGGTTAGCCCCTTTTGACGCTACGGCAGGACTGATGACCCCTTATGACACGGTGCAGGAATTTTTTGGGCGTTTTCATGTGGTGGAGCGCTTCAGCGCTGCGGAAACCTTCTTACGCCGTTTTTTGGAAGTGGTGTATCGGGCTGAAGGGAACGGACAAGCCACTTTAGGCACTTTTTTGGAGCATTGGCGGGACAAAGGGGTGGAAGAAAAATTGCCCATGCCCGAAAATATGGATGCCGTGCGGATTATGACCATTCATAAATCCAAGGGACTCCAATTTCCCGTGGTCATTATGCCGTGGACAGCATTCACGCCGCGCCCTGATTCGCCCCCCGTGCAGATTACTCTTGACGGTTTAGACGTGTTGGCCCCCCGTTGCAAGGAAATGGGGGCGCTGTATTACGACGCCATGGCAGACATGGCGCGGGAAAGCCTGCACTTATTGTATGTGGCTTTTACCCGTGCGGTGGACGAATTGCATGTGTTTCACACCACAACTCCCGGCTCGGCAAGTTCGGCGGGGCTGGCTCCCGCCTTGGAAAGCCTCTGGGCTTTGGCGGGGGTGGCATTGCCGGTGCGTAAAGGCAAAACCCTGTACACCAAGGCCGCTCCAGTGCAGAAAAGTTTGTTTGAAAATACCCTGTCTGGGCAAAATGAGCCTATGGAACCCGCGTGGGAGGCCGCTGTGCCGCCTGAAAAGGCCCCCCTGCGGGACGAGGAACCGTGGCGACCCATGGAGTGGTTGCCGCAATTAAAAATTTTTCGTAATCCCTTGGAAGGCATGGTTTTTAGCGCCAAACAACGCGGTATTTTGACGCATGCCTGTTTGGAATATTTTCAGTGGACAGGCCAGCCGGAGCAGGACGTGCGCCGGGCGGTGGAGCAAGGTTTGAGTTTGTATCCTGTCCCCGTGCCGGACAAGGAGGCCTTAAAAGCGGATATTCGGGCGAATTTGCAGTGGTATATTTCTTTACCGGAAAGCGCCGTGTGGTTGCGGCACGGGGTGCCGGAACAGTCAATTATGGACGCGGCAGGGCATTTGCATCGGGTGGATTTGTTGGTGACCAGCCCTCTGGCCCGTATTGCCGTGGATTATAAAACGGGGAGCCCCACCACAAAAGATGTACTACAGATGCAGGGATATTTGGAAATATTGGCGAGTTTGGAGGGGCCAGAGGAGGTCTATGCCGTGCTGGTGTATCTGGACGCACAATTGTGTCGCACGGTAACGCGGGCAGGGCTTTCGGCTTTGTTGCCCGCGCCGGAGTCACCCAGCAAGTGTGTCGGCGTGGTGCCACCTGTGCAGGGGGCAGACCATGCCTAGTCCTTTTCAACTGTTTTCGTGGGATAGCCCTTTTTTGCCCGCTTTGGTCACTCTGGTAGACACGCTGACCGATAACGCGCCGGAACGCGCGGTGATTGTGGTGCCCCACAATCGGCCCCGCCGCTATTTGGCGGAATTGTATCGTGAGCGCGCCCAGTCTTGCGGGGCGGCGCAGATGTTGCCACGTGTGGTAACGGTGCAAGAATTTATCGCATTATTGCGGGGGCAACACGGCGGGCAGGCGGTATACACGGCCAATTTGTTGGACAGGGTGGCTGTGCTGTATGCGTGTGTGCAAACACTGGCGGCGCAGGATTCAGCCTTGTGTTCGCGTTTTGCGGGCATGGATATACCCCGTTTTTTGCCGTGGGGTTTGCGTTTGGGGGCGCTGTTTGAGGAATGTTTTACCCAGAATATTGAGGCGGCAGACCTGTCGTATGCCGAGGGTGAGGTGTCCGCCGTGGCGGCGGTGCTGCTCAATGCCTTGGGGCGTTTGCAAAAAGTTTATGTGCAGGCTTTGGCAGCGCGGGGTTGGACAACTGCGGGGCTGGATGCTTTTCGGGTGGCGCGCTCACTGGCGCAGCAGGTGGCGCAAGGGGCTGTTAGCGAATATGCGGCGCTGTTGCCACCGCTCCTGTGTCCGCACGAAGGGCAGCGCGTGGTGTTGCTCGCAGGTTTTGGGGTTCTTTCTGGTACAGAAGACGCTATTTTGCGGCATGTTTGGCAGGCGGGGGGCCATGTGTGCCTGCATACCGACATTGCCGTACTGAACAAAAAGGGTCATTGGGCCTGCGCTGATCATCAGCAATGGCTGGCACGTTGGGGGGCTGAGGCGCTTGTGGCGGTGCCTCCTGCTGGATTGGCAGGCCCGCGCGTACATTTTATGGCGGGGTATGACGCCCATTCGCAATTGCTTGCGGTGCGGAATATGCTGGATGCGGACGGGAGCGGCGGCCCCAACACAAAGGCGCTGTCAACCGCCATTGTGTTGGCTGATTCTTCGCTGCTTATGCCCACCTTGCACACCTTGCCGGAAAAGGGCGTGAATATTTCCATGGGTTATCCCTTGGAACGTACCCCTCTGTGCCGTCTGGTGGACAATGTGTTGCAGGCCCACGCTACTCGGCAGGAAGACGGGCGCTATCATTGGCGGAGCCTGCGGCACTGTTTGCGGCATCCCTATTTGCAAATGCTCAGTATGACTGGTGAGTGCGGTGACACGGCGGAAGCCCCGTTCTCCTTACGTCCGGTGCTCTTGCGTATGGAAGGATTATTGCGGGAGGGCAGCCGTTTTGTGCGGCCGGAGGATCTCAGCGTGCAAGCGCTGGGGGCATTGGGCGTGGGTCTGGACAGTCCGGTGGCGGTTTTAACCCAGCGGGTGCTGGCCTGTATACTGGACAATTTTGCGGCGGTGCGTACCCCCGAAGACATGGGGCAGGCCTTGACGGACTTGTGCGGGGTGCTCGTGGACTACGGCGAACACTTGTGGGAACACTATCCCCTTGATGCGGAAAGTCTCTACCGGCTCATGCACGATGTGGTGCCCACCTTGCAAGGCTCGGCTTTGGCACAAACGGTTTTCCCGCTGCCAGCCTTGCACAGTTTGGTACGCCAAGCCATTCAGGCGGGGCGAGTGCCTTTTGAGGCAGATCCTATTGCGGGCATGCAGGTTTTGGGCATGTTGGAAACACGCTTGTTGCATTTTGACCGCGTAATTATTGTAGACGCTACGGACGATAATGTTCCCGGTTCTCCGGCACAAGATCCTTTGTTGCCCGATTCTTTGCGGCTGATTGTGGGGCTGCCCGACGTGCGACATCGGGATCGAACCACAGCCTATAATTTGTTCCGCTTATTGCAATCGGCCCAAGAGGTGTATTTTTATTGGCAAGAAGGGGTTCAGCGTTCGGCACTGTTTGACGGGAAAAAGTCTCGTAGCCGTTTTGTGGACGCGCTGATCTGGCAGGAAGAACAGCAACGCGGGGTGGTCTTGCAGGCTGGGGAAGAACCTTTGGAGCTGAGCCCTTGCCCGGTACACCCCATGGCTCGTGCGCGTACTCCTTTGCGGAACAGTCCCGCGTTGCGGGCGCGTATGGCCGAAATTTTGGCTCAAGGGCTTTCACCCACCAAGCTGGATGCGTACATGACCTGTCCCTTGCGTTTTGCCTTTGAGCATGTTTGTCGCATTACACCCGTGCGCGAGGTCAACGAAGGGGACGATCCCGCAGCGGTGGGCGCGTTGATCCATAAGGTTTTGCAACAGGTGTATACGCCGTATGTACATAAGGATATTCAGGCGGGAGACATAGACGCGGACACGCTACGGCAGACATTTTTGACCCTTTTGGAAGCCTCGGATTTACGCACGAAATTGCCGCCAGACAGTTATTGCATGTTGGAATTGGCGGGCCCCTTACGTTTGGGGCGCTACTTGGAGCGTCAACCTGCGGCAAGCCATATTGTCGCCCTTGAGCACCGTTTTTCGGCCAGTCTGGAATCGGACAATTCCAGCTACACCGTGCACGGCACGGTGGACAGGGTGGATAAACGTCAGGGGGCATTGGTGGTGCTGGATTATAAAACAGGTGAAGTACACGCCCCCGCGCCTTCCTTGTGGTCGGATACAGAGTTTTGGCAGTCATTAAACTGTTATTTTGCGGGGCAAGAGGGGAGCCTTGCCGGCACTTCTGAGGCCGTGTCTGACCCTTTGTTGACCTTGAAAGAGCGTATTGGCAGTGTTCAACTCCCCTGTTATATTTATTTATTGAATCAGAGTGACGTATTGCGGGGCCATGGCCCTGTAGGGGACGCGGCGCTGGTGCGCTTGCGCGACGATGGGGAGGAAATTATGCTGTTTGGAGACGCTCTGGATGCTGCGGCCCAGCGTATGGCGGTGGAAGATTGTATTCCTACCTTGTTGCGTTTTTTACTACAACACATGGAGTTTACCGATTCTTTTGTCCCAATTTCCGGGGCACACTGCCAGTGGTGCGAGTATGAAGGCATGTGCTTAAAGTAAAACTCTTGTTTTTTTGTGTATTGCCCATTTGCACGAAAGAGGGTATGGACAGACAAAGACATTCGTCTGATATTGACGTTTGTTCATACAGATACGCAATAGCATGTATTTTTTTGTACATAAGTATACGGATTATATTTGAACCATTAAGGATTCATGGAGGACATAATGTCATTTCCCGAATTAAAAATAGGCGATCTTACGGCCAAAATGCCCATTATTCAAGGTGGCATGGGGGTTGGTATTTCGTTGTCGCGTCTTGCTGCCGCTGTTGCTAATCAGGGAGGTATAGGCGTTATTGCCGGTGCCATGATCGGTATGAAAGAACCCGACGTGGCAAAAAACCCTATTGAAGCAAATCTGCGCGCCTTACGTAATGAATTGATCAAAGCCCGTGCGGCTAGCCAAGGCATTATTGGGGTTAATATTATGGTTGCGCTGACCACATTTTCGGAAATGGTCAGAACCTCCATCGAAAACCGCGCCGATATTATTTTTTCCGGCGCTGGACTGCCCTTGGATTTGCCGCGCCATTTGCGGGAAATGTGTGAGCATAAAAAAGAAGACTTCCGTACCAAATTAGTGCCCATTGTTTCTTCCGCCCGCGCTGCCAGCATTATTGCCAAAAAATGGATGTCGCGCTTCGACTACCTGCCCGATGCTTTTGTGGTGGAAGGCCCTAAGGCGGGCGGGCATCTCGGCTTTAAACCCGAAGAAATTACCGACCCCAACCATTCACTGGAAACCTTGATCCCCCAAGTGGTGGACGCGGTTAAAGTGTTTGAAGACAAAGCGGGCCGCGCTATTCCCATTATTGCGGCGGGCGGCGTATACAGCGGCGCGGATATCCGTCAATTTTTGCGTTTAGGGGCGGCGGGGGTGCAAATGGGAACACGTTTTGTGGCAACCCATGAATGTGATGCCGACGACCGTTTCAAGCAAAGTTATATTCAAGCCCGTGCTGAAGATGTGACCATTATTAAAAGTCCCGTCGGTATGCCCGGTCGGGCACTCCGTAATAGCTTTGTCGAAGCCATGCGTGAAGGGGCCAAAAAACCCTTTAAATGCGTGTTTCACTGCGTGAGCACGTGTGAACAGGAAAAAACCCCGTATTGCATTGCTGCCGCGCTAATCAATGCCATGAAAGGCAATTTGGAGCGAGGGTTCGCCTTTTGTGGTTCTAATGTCACTCGAATCGATTCTATTATTTCCGTGCGCGAATTGATGGAATCCTTGCAAAAAGAATTTGACGATACTGTGAATTCTTTGACCACCAGTGTGCAAAGCCTGTGGCCACAAAAACAGAGCGCGTAGTGCACGCTGGGTGCGTATTCTGCTCGTAATAAAACGGGGTTCGTTCTGCTAACCCTGGTGTAAGGGGGCTACGGTAAATTGACAGCAATGCCAACTTACCGTAGCCCCCCTGTTTGTATCCTTGCCGTGCTGGGCACCGCCGTGCGGAAATTGCGGCCGCAGGTGGATTGGAATATTTTTTTTGGGGCTGCCTGCGGTGTTTCTTTATGCTAGACAATGCTATATATAGATATACATATATAGCATTGTAAACAGGAAGGAAGGCCATGGCGGGTACAGGTATCAGCGCAGGAGAATGTTTATGGGACGGCTTGAGCATTTGTGTGCGAGCTGTCTATATAGGTTTGGTGGTCGGTTTGGTGGTGGGAACATTCCGGCTTGCAGAAGCTTCGGTAACGCTGTGGCTTGTACCTTTGCTCGGACAGTCGAAGGCGCATAGCTGGAGTATCCCACTGTGCTTTGCCTGTATGGTACCTTTAGCTTGGGCCATTGGCTTTTTGGTGCGCGGTATGCCCGACATCAGTGGCAGCGGCATCCCTCAAGTGGAATTGACTCTGCATGATGGGCGCCGGTGTATGTGGTCAAAACTTTTATGGGCCAAGTTTTTGGGGTCTTGGCTCGCCATTGCTGGGGGTTTGTCGTTGGGGCGGGAGGGGCCGTGTATCCAAATGGGCGCGGCTGTGGGGGTGGGGGTCAACGCCGTGTGGGGGCAGAAAGCCCTGCGCCAGAATCCCGCCATTATCGCTGGAGCGGCGGCAGGGCTGGGGGCGGCTTTTGGCGCGCCTTTGGCTGGCTGTGTGTTCGTGTATGAGGAAATGCGCTGTTCGCTCCGCCCATGGGTCTTTCTTGGGGTGCTGGTGGCGGTGTTTACCGCTCAGGCCAGCATTGGGCTGGGCTTTGGACTACACCGGATATTACCCTTCACGGGTTTGCGCGCCCCCAGTCCCTCACAATATGGGCTGGTGGCGGTGTTTGGACTGGTTATAGGGCTTGCGGGGGTATTCTATACCCACTGTTTGCTGGCCCTCAAAGACGCCGATGCCCGCCAGCAGGTGGTGCCCCAAAATTTGCGAACATTACCGGCCCTGTGGTGCGCTGCGGGGCTGATGTTTGTGGAACCGCGTCTGTTGGGCGGCGGTGACAGCTTGATTTTTGCCCTGAACAGCCTGAGCACGCAAGCAGGCGCGACACTGCAGTCCACCCTCTTTGTGTTGTTGTTCCTGGGGGGGATAAAATTCGTCTTTGCTTTGTGCAGTTATACGGGCGGGGTGCCCGGCGGCCTGCTCATGCCCATGCTGTGCATTGGGGCCTTGTTTGGCGCGGCTGCGGGGCAATGGCTCGGGCATATGCAGTGGATTGATCCTGAGCAGGCGACAGGATTTATTTTATTGGGGATGTCTGGCTATTTTGCTGCTATTGTGCGCGCGCCGCTCACGGGAATAGTGCTGACCCTTGAAATGACCGGAGCTTGGGAATTTTTGCCTTCCTGCCTCGTGGTGGGCTATGCGGCGTATGTTCTTGCAAATGCCACAGGAACGGCCCCAGTGTATGATTCCCTTAAAGCGCGGGTGCGCCTAGCCCATACGCGGGGCACGGCCCCTGCGGCATGATTGGGGGCGGCTTCGAGTATTTGCCATTTTTTTTGAAAGGCTTTAGACTTCAAAAATCCTTTTTTCCCCATGCATATTCAAACGTGCCTCCTGCTGTTGGAAGCGGGAGCTTTTTACCAAGGAATAGCCCATGACTCTTTGTACTTTTGCCAGCGACAACACTTCAGGTGTCCACCCCAATATTTTGCAAGCCCTCGAGCGCGTCAACGTGGGCGCCGCCAAACCCTATGGTGATGACCCGTGGACTGCCGAAGCTGAAGCCGCTTTCCGAACACTTTTTGGTGATGATATTGATGTTTTTTTGGTGATGCTGGGCACGGGGGCCAATACTTTGGGCCTGCGCGCCATGACCCGCCCGTGGCAGGCTATTCTGTGCAGTGAAAGCGCCCACACGCACACTACCGAAAGTGGGGCTGTGGAGGCACAGATTGGCTGCAAGATGCTTCCCTTGCCCACCGTGAACGGGAAAATTCGTGCGGCAGACATCCTCGGGCCTTTGCAAGATCTGGGCAGCGCTCACCATTCCCAGCCACGGGTGTTGGCCTTGACGCAGGCTACAGAAGTCGCCACGCTGTATTCGCTTGAAGAACTCCGTGAAATTTGCGATGTGGCGCACAAAAACGGTTTGCTCGTGCACATGGACGGCGCGCGGATTGCCAATGCTACCGCTGCTTTGGGGGGTGATGTACGAGCTTTAACCCGTGATGTGGGTGTAGATATGCTGTCCTTTGGGGGCACGAAAAACGGTATGCTGTGTGGCGAAGCTGTGGTGATTTTTAACCACGCCCTCGCGCAGGATTTTTTGACGCAGCGCAAACAATGCCTGCAATTGCATTCCAAAATGCGTTTCCTAGCGGCCCAATTTCTGGCCTATTTTGACAATGATTTGTGGCTGGACAATGCCCGCCATGCCAATGCCATGGCTGCCCGCTTGGCCGGACACCTGAGTACTATGTCCCATGTACGCTTGGCACATCCGGTGCAAACTAACGGGGTGTTTGCAATACTCAAGCCGCATCACATTGCCGCTTTGCAGCAAAAATATTATTTTTATGAAGTGGATAGCGTGAACCATGCGGTGCGCTGGATGCTCAGTTATAATACAAGCCCTGAACAGGTGGACCAATTTGCACAGGATATTGCGGCCCTTGCACTGTAAAGGATACAGGCCTTTGTGCAGCCTTTGGGGCTTATGCACGGAGGCCTTTTTTTATGTGTATGCGCTCACAAAAAAGATGCTTTTGGGCTTTTAATTATGTTTGAAAAAGCATATATGAAATACAGGCGGTGAGCATGGACACATGTATGTATATTCCTGTGGCGGTACACGAAGTGTTGACTCCCTTGTGGCTGTCTCTGCGGGTTGCGGGGCTGGCTACCCTGGTGTCCTTTGGGCTTGCCACGGCCATGGCTCGGGCTTTAGCCCGTAAACACGGCCCATTCCCCGCTGTTTTGCACGTGTGCTGTACCTTACCGCTGATTTTACCGCCCACGGTGTTAGGATATTATCTTATTTTACTGGTGGGCCGCAATGGCGTGTTGGGGCCGGGCCTTGCGGAGATGGGCATTAATCTGATGTTTTCGTGGCAGGGTGCGGTGGTGGCGGCAACGGTGGTGGTGTTTCCTCTGGTGTACACCTCAGCCCGCGCGGCGCTAGAATCCGTAGACAGCGCCTTGGAAAATGCGGCCCGCACCTTGGGCGCTTCGGAATGGAAGGTTTTTGTGTCTGTGTCCTTGCCGCTGGCTTGGCGGGGCATTTTCGCCGGAAGTATGCTGGCTTTTGCGCGAGGTATGGGGGAATTTGGGGCCACTTTGATGATTGCGGGGAATATTCCGGGCAAAACGCAAACACTTGCTTTAGGTATTTATGACGCTTTTCAGGCTGGCAACGATGCCCGCGCCACGGCACTTGTGCTGGTGACCTCGCTGTTGTGCATGAGCATTTTGCTGGTGAGCGAACGCTTGTTCAGCGGCAGGCGGTGAGGGCATGCTGGATATTTGTGTACGCAAGAAGCTGTCAGCTCAGGGGCGCACATTTTGCCTTAATATGGCCTTTTGTTTGCCCGCAGACAAGCCCATAGCGGTATTGTTTGGGCCTTCAGGATCTGGAAAAACACTGACTTTACAGTGCATTGCAGGGTTGATTCGCCCGGATGAAGGGCACATCCGCGTGGGTGATCAAGTTTTTTTTGATGCGGCGTCGCATACCTGTCTGCCAGCAGCGGCACGGCGGGTGGGCTATATGTTTCAGGATTATGCCCTGTTCCCGCATCTTACGGTATTACAAAATGTGGCCTTTGGCTTGAGCGGCCTGTGGGCCAAGCGGGTGCCGGCAGCCGCGCAAAAAAAAGTTATGGACGTGCTGGATTTTCTGGGTATTGCCGCTTTAGCACAGTCCTTACCCAAAGATATTTCGGGTGGACAACGGCAAAGAGTGGCCTTGGCACGGGCTTTGTCCATTGAACCGCGCGTACTATTGTTGGACGAACCTTTTTCCGCTCTAGACCCGCTGTTGCGTATTCGATTACGCCATGATTTGAAAGATATTTTACAATCATTGCAGGTGCCTACCATTATTATTAGTCATGATCCCCAAGACGTGCAGGTGTTTGCGGAACAGCTAATTTTATATCAGGAAGGTCACGCGCGTCTTGTTCCTGAGGCAGATTGCACCCGCTTGAGTCCCCAAGCAAATGAGGCGTTTTTAGCGGAGCAGTTGGGTATGTTGCTCTGAAAAAGTACAAACAAACTTTAAATTGGAGGTATACTATGCGTCAAGGTTCGTGGATGCGACGTGTCATGGGTACAGTGCTGGTGTTCTTTGGAATGTTGGCTCCGGCCCATGCGGCAGAGATTACGGTGTCGGCGGCGGCAAGTTTACGTGAGGCTTTTACCGCCGTGCAGCAAGAATTTCAAAAAACGCATCCTGATATTCGGGTGCACACTAATTTTGCGGCATCCAATCCTTTGCTGAAACAATTGCAAGAGGGCGCTCCGGTGGACGTGTTCGCCAGTGCGGATCAAGAAACAATGGATAAAGCAGCAAAATCAAAGGTTATTATTCCGAGCAGCCGGAAAAACTTTGTCGTGAATTCTTTGGTGCTCATTGTTCCGGCGAAGAGCACTGTCCGTGGCCTTGAGGATTTGCGTACGGATGCGGTTAAGCGCATTGCCATTGGCAGCCCAGAATCTGTGCCGGCGGGGCGCTATGCCCGTCAATCCCTGCAGTCCACGAAGATGTGGGATGCCCTGCAAGCCAAGTTTGTTATGGGCGAAAGTGTGCGCCAGGTGCTGGATTATGTGGCGCGCGGGGAAGTGGATGCCGGTTTTGTGTATATGACCGACGCTCTCCAGAGCGCCCCAAAAACCGAAGTGCGCGCCACTATGAGCGGGCATAGCCCGGTGATTTATCCCATTGCCATCGCCGCTAAGAGCGCCAATGTTCCGGCGGCCAAGGCCTTTGTCGCCTTTGTGTGCAGCGACGCGGGGCAGGCTATTCTGGCAAAATACGGGTTTAAAAAGCCGTAAGAAGCATAAATACAGGTACACATACGAGCAAGGGCGGCGAGAGGGTATCGAGCCGCCCTTGCGGTATGTATGTGTTCATTCTAGCGTGATATCAGCTATTTCTGAGGGGACACCGAGGCGGAGGGGAAAACCGGCCCACAGGGCTGAACCACTGTGCACGTACAAGCGCATGCCCCCCACGGTGTAGCTGCCCGCCACAAAGCCTTCATTGAAGAGGGCCACAAAAGCCCGTAAAGGCCAGATCAACCCCCCGTGGGTGTGTCCAGAAAGCTGTAGCTGCGCGCCGGCAGCCGCGCTGGCTTTTGCCGTGCGGGCTTGGTGGCTGAGCATAAGCGTGAAGGCTGGGGCTGGGCGGCCCTGCAAGGCTTGTACGGGATTTGGCGGTGTGTCTCCGGTGACGCTGGCGCGAGGGTCGGTAACACCCGCCACAACCAAGGGGGTGCCCTGTACAGGCACAACAACGTGGCTGTTGGTCAGTACGGTGATGCCCATGCGCTGAAATTCTTGTATCCAAGCGTGTACGTTGCTCATGTACTCGTGATTTCCCACCACCAAAAAGGTGCCGTAGCGTGAGCGTAAGTCCTGCAAAGGGGCCACGCTGGCGCGCAGACGATCCACAGAACCGTCCACAATGTCGCCGGTAATGACCACCATGTCGGGCTTTAAGGCGTTGGTGCGGGCCACTACGGCGGCGAGCCACGCGCGGTCAAAGCCTGCCCCGATGTGTAGATCCGCCAATTGAGCGATGTGTAGACCCGTGAGGGCGGGGGCTTTTTCCGCAAGAGTGGGCATTTTTAGGCGTACCTTGTGTACTTCGGGAACTTTAGACGCCTCCCACACGCCCCAGCCCGTACACAGTAAGGCGAGCAGTAACACGGGGGCAGGGCGGCGCCACAGGGGCAGGGTGGGTGGTGAAGGGGGCTGCTTGCTTTGGCGTAGGCGGCGTGTGAGCCATAGGGTTAGCAACACGGCGTCGCGGGTCAGGATGAGCAAGGCCGCCAGCACGACAAAGCCCTGTGCGAAGCCCGTGCCGAAAACCAGCGCGGGGGCCAAATCCAGCTGCACCACGGTGGGCCCAAGGGTATACCGCAGGATCAGAATTTTTTCCGCTGCGGCAAACACGGCAAGGGCCAAGCACCAGCGGAGCCACGCGGGGCAGGCCAAGGGGTAGACGGCACGGGCCACAACATACAGCGCTGTAAGGCCCATAAGCACGGAAGAAATGGCTATAAACATGCTAAAAGGCCCAGTGGAATTTTTCCATATAGCCTTTGACCAGTACAAAAACAATGATGCAGGGCAGCACATAGATCATGTACCAGCGGATGCCTGTGGGAAAGCGCAAACCGCGACCAGTATTGGCTTCTTTGAGGAAATTGTGCCAACCCCAGCCCCGGCTGTGACAGCAGAACAGCAGAAAGACCAGCGCGCCCAAAGGAAGCAAATTATTGCTGATCAGAAAATCTTCTAAGTCCAGAATGTTTGTTTTGGGGCCTAAGGGTTCGAAAGACGACCATAGATTAAAGCCTAAGATGCAGGGAAAGCACAAAATATAGAGCACGATGCCATTGATCCATACCGCTTTTTTGCGGGGCCAACCGTGCACGTCGATGCAATAGGAAATGATATTTTCAAATACGGCAATCACCGTGGACAGGGCAGCAAAACTCATAAAGATAAAGAAGAGCGTTCCCCAGAGTTGGCCAAATGCCATATTATTAAAAATATTGGGCAAGGTCACAAAAATGAGGCCCGGCCCTGAATTTGCGTCCACATTGAAGGCCGAACAGGCGGGGAAAATAATCAATCCAGACATTAAGGCGACAAAGGTGTCCAGCCCCAAAATATAGGCACCTTCGCCCGTTAGGGTCTGGGATTTATCAATATAACTGCCCAAAATGCTCATGCAGCCAATGCCCACGCTGAGGGTGAAAAAGGCCTGTGTCATGGCGGCGTTGACGGCGCTCCAGAATCCGGCTTCCAGCATACGATTCAGGTCGGGCAGCAGATAAAAACGGATGCCTTCTTCCGCGCCGGGCAGTGTTACCGCGCGCCCCACCAGCACAAATAAAATTAGCAGCAGGCCCAGCATCATATTTTTGACTACCCGCTCTACTCCGTTGCGTAGCCCTAAAGCGCAGACGGAAAAGCCGAGCACCACCGTTACGGTCATCCAGAAGCTTTGCAAAGAAATATTACCCAGCATATTGCCAAAAAATTCTCCCACTTGCGGCGGTGAAAGGGCGGAGAGTTCTCCCGTGGCGGTGGCAACGCAATAGGCCAGCATCCAGCCGGATACGGTGGTGTAAAACAGCATCAGGGTATAGGAACCAATCAGGCCCAGTCGGCCGAACACATGCCAATAGGTGCCTTTGGGTTCCAGGGTGTGGAAGGCGCGCCCCATGTTTTGACGCGAGGCTCGCCCCACGGAAAATTCCATAACCAGAATGGGCAAACCCACCACGGTTAAAAAGAGCAGATACAAGAGCACAAAAGCGGCTCCACCATACACCCCTGTGATATAGGGAAAACGCCATACATTCCCCAGTCCAATGGCGCAGCCTGCAGCTACCAGTAAAAAGCCTAAACGACTGCTCAATTGTTCTCGTGCCGTGTTCATTATGCGCGTCCAAAAGCAAAAATGTGTGTGTAGTAACAAAAAGGGTACAGAAACTGTACCCTTTTTCTGCCCGATGCGGCAATGCTATGTGCAGCAGACCTAGCGGCCTTTGGCTGCGCGCTTGGATGCCTTCAAGGGGTTAACCTTGGCGGCAGCAGCCTTTGTTTTGATATGGG
>JAVVPD010000036.1:0-218 GCA_036655975.1 Desulfovibrionaceae bacterium
TTCTTTTTTATTTTCCACCTGATTAACCAACACCATGAAATCTCGAATATTATGACGGCTAGACAGCACCTTTATCAGGGCATAACTGTCCGTCAGGGACGTTGGTTCGGGGGTAATAATGACCACCCTTAGGGCAGCCATGGCGGCAAAGGATTGCACAGAAGCGTTGATACCCGCACCGAGATCTAAAAACATAAAATCATAATTGCTGAGGGCGT
>JAVVPD010000036.1:228-20898 GCA_036655975.1 Desulfovibrionaceae bacterium
GAGCCTTTGTAATAGCAGCCCGCGCATATCTTCGTCCATCTCAATCAATTCGGGCACGCCAGAGGCAGCGGGCAAAATATCAAACCCTTTTGCCACGCTGTGGATAATATCTTCCACCTGAGCATTCCCCAAAAGCACATCTTGCATGGTGCCTTCGGGGCTAATTCCCAGTAAAACGTCAAGGTTGGCAAGCCCCATATCACAGTCCATGAGCAAGTTTGAAAAGCCCATTTGGTGTAAGGCGCAGCCCAAGTTTAACGAAATGTTGGTTTTGCCAACGCCGCCTTTGCCGCTCATAATGGCAACACTAAGTGTGGTATTGCTGGGATTTTTCATAAAATTATTGTCCACCTGAGAAAAGGAAGCGTTTTTCGTTGGAATGCACTAAGGTTTGGTAGAGATTTGTGGGACAGGCATCGCGGTGCACCGCACAAAAATTACTGCTGTTCCGAGCTTTTTCCAACGCATTGAGGGCTTCGTGGATGAGATTTTTAGCCAGAGCATTACTCCCACTAGCGCAGGCTATGCCTGCTAAAAAATGTGGCATAAACGCACCGTGAGGGGTTCGCAGCCCTTGCCCCGCACAATCTTTGAGTATTTTTTCTATATGGGCTTGGGCTTTAAATGCGCCCGCACCGGGGAGAATAAGCGCGTTGTGCCCCGTGGAAATGTGACCGATGCAATCGCAGGGCAGCACACATTCCTTTAGGCACAGCACCAAGGCTTGGTGCGCCAATTGCACTGCCTCCGGCCCGTGCAGGCGGGTAATGTCTTCCTGCCCGTGCAGGCTGAAACAAACCAGCGCTAGTTCGGAACGTCCTCGGCGCACCCGGTAAATCTCTGTTTCTAGTTGGTGCAGAAAGGCGGTGCTGCATAGGGTACAGGTTAGAGGATCTATCATCCTCTGCATTTTTTGCGCCAAGGCTAGCAAGCTGTCCGATTCAGGACTGCCCAAAGGGGGGCGCGCGTTATGGAGCAGGCGCGACAAATGTTCCAGCTCTTGCTCAAGAGACAGGGCGCTAGCATGCGGTTGCCCACCGGAGGAATTATTTATTTTGTCCATGTTGGTGTAGCAAATAGTCCCGTTGAAATTGATCTATGCGGCCATCAAGAACCGCATCCACATCGCCTATTTCAGAATTTGTACGATGATCTTTCACGAGCCGGTATGGCTGTAGGGTATAGGTGCGGATTTGACTGCCAAAAGCAATGGCATCCTTGCCCGCATAGGTAGCCTGCCGTTCCGCATCACGTTTATGTAATTCCAGATCATACAAGCGGGCCCGCAGAATGTGCAGCGCGGATTCTTTGTTGTGGTGCTGCGATTTTTCATTCTGGCATTGGGCTGAGGTGCCCGTGGGAATATGGGTTACCCGTACCGCAGAACTGGTGGTGTTGACGCTTTGCCCTCCCGGCCCGCTGGAGCGGAAGGTATCAAAGCGCAGGTCTGTTTCTTTAATATCCAAAGTAATATCGTCGCCCGCATCGGGGATAATGTCTACAGAGGCAAAGGAGGTGTGGCGGCGTCCCGAAGCGTCAAAGGGGGAAATGCGGATAAGCCGATGGATGCCCCGCTCACTCTTGAGCAGCCCAAAAACATTAGTCCCCGTAATGCGTAGGGTAACGCTTTTGATGCCCGCTTCATCTCCCACAAGAAAATCGAGTTCTTCTACGGTAAAGTTGTGCCTGTTAGCCCAGCGATTGTACATGCGTAGGAGCATTTCCGCCCAATCTTGGGACTCCGTACCGCCGGCACCGGGGTGAATTTCCAGAATAGCGTCCTGACTGTCTTCTTCTGCCGCCAGCAGCATGTTGAGTTCGGTTTCTTCCAGCTGGTTTTCCAAACGGGTCATTTGTTCGGCTAAGGATTCTAAGGCCTCGTCGCTTTCTTCTTCTGTAGCCAAGGCCAACCACTCTGCAGTGTCAGTACGACAGGTTTGCAAAGCGGTCAGGCGCGCCACTACGCCTGTTAATTTACGTTTCTCTTGCAGGACGGGGGTCAATTTTTCAGGATTAGCCCATGCTTCTGGCTGGGATATTTGTACTTCAATAGCGTCCAAACGTGCTTGGCTTGCGGGCAAGTCAAAGCCGCCCCCAAAGGGTGTCAAAGCGTTGAGCAAGCGTGGTGTATTTGGCGCGGAGTTCAGCAAATTGTATCATAATTACCCTTCAAATAAACGCGTCGTCGAAAGTGTTCAAGTATAAAGAGCGCTATAAAAAGCGCAAGTCCTATCCACGGGATAAAGGGAGCCAGCCTATGGTATACGGTGGTTTGGCTACGCAGCTGTGCATAGGCAGGCACAGTCTGGGGGGTGAATTGGCCGCCCCGTACGACCAAGCGCCCCACATGATCAAACACGGCAGAGATGCCAGTGTTGGTGCCCCGTAAGAGCCAGCGGCCCTGTTCTATGCTCCGCACCGCAGCCAATTCAAGGTGCTGTTGCGCGGCGGAGGTGTCACCAAACCAACCGTCATTGCTAATATTCAGTAAAATATTTGCCCCTTCATTCACCCTTTCTTGCGCCAGTTCCGGAAAGATGCTCTCGTAACAAATCAGCATGCCCAGTGACAAATCCCCGGTGTTGAGGGGCGCTGTGGAGCTTCCGGTGGTAAAGTCCCCTACACCTTGCAACAGGGGTTTTAAAAAGTCAAAAGCCAGCAAGGGGGGTAAATATTCCCCAAAGGGCACTAAATGTTCTTTCTCATAGCTTCCGGCATCACGGCCTTCTGGGCTAAGAAGATAGGCTCTGTTAAAAATATGAAATGTTTTTGTGGCGCCATTTTTGCGGTAGCCCGGTGCCCCCAAAACGAGAGTAATGTTATGATCAGCAACAAAATTGCGTAACTGGGGGCCGTACAGCGGGTGTTCTTGATAATAAAAAGGCATGGCGGTTTCAGGCCAGATAACCAGTGGCGTTTTGTTCCCCCATGTGGGCAGGGCCTGAGCTGTCAAGGCCATGTACGTGTTGACGGTGGCTTTTTGCCACACGGGATCCCATTTTTGGTTTTGATCAATATTGCCTTCAACAAAGAGCACGGGGCGCACATCGGGATCTGTTGCGCTGACAAGGGGGTGCTGCTCCAGACGCCACGCGCCGCCTGCCCAAAGGAGTACGAACAAGAGCGCGCCCGCAATGCGTAGATTGCGGCTGTTGCCAGCGGCGGCGGGTAAGGCCAGCCAGCAGGCCAAGGTGACAAAGATGCCCGCCAGCGCATAGGCTCCCGTTACGGAAGCGCCTTGCAACAAGACAGGCCATGGCACAAAGGCGGTACTGAGGCTGAGCCAAGGAAACCCGGTAAACAGGCAGCCGCGCAGCACTTCTAAAAAGTACCATATAAGCCCCAGTTCCAGAGCGCGGATGAACGGGCTGTGTTTACGTAAGAGATAGGCCGCTGTACTAAAAAATCCCGCAAACAGGCCAACATAGGCCCCGAGGGCCATAGCACAAGGGATTGCCAGAAACCATGGAATTTGCCCCACATTGTGCAGGGGCACGGCAATCCAATACAGCGCCGCTGAAGCGCCCGCAAGGCCCACAAGCCAGCCAGCGCGAAAGGCTGCTACAGCTCTAGAAGCGCACAGGCCCAAAACGCATAGGGCTACAGGGTACAGCAGTACCGCTGGGGGAATATGCCAGAAAGGATTGGGAAAGCCCGCAAAAAAACCTGCCGTGCCAGCTATGCCCCAGAATAGGCTGTGCCGTGTCATACGGTTTGCGGTGCGCTTTCTGGCTCTACGGTGATGCGGCGGATGAATTTTACATCAGCTTCTTGTACCGTAAATTGCCAACCTGCGATGTTGAAAATTTCTCCTGCCAAGGGCACATGCCCTGCCTGTAAACTCAGGTAGCCGCCAATGGTGTCTACCTCGTCGGATTCCAGCTCAATGCCCAATTCGTCAAGGTCTTCCAGCAGGGCGCGCCCCGTGAGTTCAAAGCGATTTTCCCCCAGAACGCGGATATCCACTTCCTTGGGAGCATCGTGTTCGTCTTCAATATCCCCCACAATTTCTTCAATAACGTCTTCAATAGTAATAAGACCCGAGGTGCCACCGTATTCATCCAGTGCAATGGCAATATGCTGCTTGCGGGTGCGGAATTCTTGCAATAGATCACGCACGCCCTTGGTTTCGGGCACAAAGAAAGGTTCACTCATGAGACTGTCCACGGGGCTGTCGTGTTCTGTATCAATGAGGCAGCGCAGCAAATCCTTGGCGTGCACCATCCCCACGATATTGTCGCGAGTATCGTTGAAGACAGGAATACGCGAATGGCCGGACTCCGCGATGATTTTGGCAACCTCTATGAGGGAGGTTCCCACGGCAACGCAGTCAATGTCGGTGCGGGGGGTCATGATATCCTGCACTTGCAGATCATCAAAGCGTAATATGCTGAGGAGCATGGATTCTTCTTCAGGGGCCACTTCGCCGTCTGCGCTGGCTTCAAGAATGGCTTTTTCAAGAGATTCTTCATCGTCTCGCCGAAAAACTTTGCGTAAGCGAGACCAGATGGTACTGTCAGAGCCTCCGTCCAAAATAACCTCCAATAATGCTGTAATTGTTAAAGTTTTTTATGTTGCTCTAAATGGTGGCGCATAGTCCATGTTGCCAAGGGGGCAATGCCACCGCTCTCATCGGCGGGGAACCAAGAAATGGGAGTGCTTTTACCTTGTTCCAGAATAGCCCAGTTCGTATACGAAATGCCTATGGCGATGCTGTTTACGGGGCTTTTTAGTTCACTAATCATACGAATTTTGCCCACCACCCAAAAGGGCATCGGTTTTTGTGTATCATCTGAACGCAGTACAATGAGAATTAATAACCGCCCACCTAGGCTTAGGTCAATCTCCGATTTTTGCTTTTCGTCAATGGCGAGGATCAAACGCATGCCCCCGCCGGAAATATTTTCGAGAGTGATCTGATTGACACGGTTGGGGCGGTATTGAAAAACGGCGGGTTCAAGTTCCGCATAGCGGGCGGGCAGCGTGTCCTGTTCCCCTTGCGGCCACAGGGCCAAGGCCAGCACGGCATCTTTATGGGGATTGACGCGCACAAAATTACGCTTTTGCCCTGTGTCTATTATTTTGGGCATAGCCAGACGAAAAATCAAGGAACCGCGTTCACGTTTGGCATCCAGCACCTTGGTTGTGCATTGAAAATAATTACGTTTACGTTTTAGGGTAATGCTGAAATAAATTTTTACAAATTGTTCTATAAGATTGATACTGGCGATAGTGTCATCAACGGCGACAAACAGTTCCGTGGGCGTGATTTTTATGCAATTGCCTAGGATCGTATCACTGTTTTTTTCTGCAGTGCTATTTTCAAGGCGGAATTGTGCACGTTGATCAATGGAGCGCTCCAATAAGGCATGGGCAATTTTTTTGCGTTGTTCTGTTGCCTGATGGGAAGAGGACAACACAACATGTTTTTTATAGAAATACCAGCAGGTAGCTCCCAAAAAAATGCTAAAAAGAATAAGCAGTAATGTTCCGTCGTCCATGAAGTATCCGATGCGAGTATTGACTACGGCAGTAGCCCCTCTCTGTTGTATGTATACAAAAGGAAAACCCGTATAAAGTATTAGAGAGGGGGTATCCTTGACGTTTTTTTCAGAAAAATTTCCAAGCAGTTCACCGCTGCGGGGGTTACGCCTGAAATACGTCCTGCCTGCCCGAGGGTGCAGGGGCGCACCTGACCAAGTTTTTCAGTAACTTCATGTGAAAGACCTGCCACTTGTGTATAATCCAGCTCAAAGGGGAGGGGAGTATTTTCCAGTCGGGCACCGCGATCCACTAATTCTTGTTGGCGTACCAGATAGCCTGCGTATTTCACGATGGTTTGTGCCCCTTCCCGTACTTTGGGGGGAAAAGCCTCTAATTCAGGGAAAATCGGCAATAATTGTTGTAAACTTAAGGCCGGACGACGCAATAATTCCGCCAAGGTGGCACTATTTTTCAGGGGCAATTCCCCCGCCGCGTGCAGCACGGCATCCACATCTTCCGCCGCCATTCTTTTGAGCTGTAACATGTCTAGCAATTGCTGGATACTGGCCTGTTTTGTGCAAAAAAGTTCCCATTGTTGGTCTTGCACCAAGCCCCGCTCGCGTCCGGCGGGTGTCAGACGGGTGTCGGCATTGTCTTCACGCAGTAGCAAGCGGTGTTCGGCCCGAGAGGTGAACATGCGGTAGGGTTCTAGCGTGCCGAGCGTGACTAAATCGTCTACCAGTACCGCCATGTAGGCTTCGTGCCGGTGGGGCAGAAAGGGGGGCAGGCCTTTGCATTCGGCGGAAATATTCAGTGCGGCCCATAATCCTTGTGCGGCGGCCTCTTCATAGCCAGAGGTTCCGTTAATTTGCCCCGCCAACCACAAGCCGTCGACCAATTTGCTTTGCAGCGTGGGCTTGAGCTGGACGGGATTGGCGTAATCATATTCGATGGCATAGCCGGGGCGAACCATGACGGCTTTTTCAAGGCCGGGAATACTGGCAACAAGGGCCAGTTGCACGTCCAGCGGCAAACTTGTGGAAATACCGTTGGCATAGCATTCCGCTGATTGCAGGCCTTCGGGCTCGATGAACACATGATGTCGGTCACGCTGGGGAAAACGGGCCACTTTGTCTTCAATGGAGGGGCAATAGCGGGCACCTGTGCCTTCAATAACCCCTGTAAACAGTGGTGAGCGGTCAAAACCACTGCGGATGATGTCGTGTGTATGTTCGTTGGTCCACGTGACGTAACAGGGCACTTGCGCTGATTGCGGGCCTGCCCCGTGAAAGCTGAAGGCAGGGCAGGGGCTGTCACCGTCTTGCCGTTCTAACTGTGAAAAATCGATGGATGAGGCCAATAAACGTGGCGTAGTGCCGGTTTTAAGCCGGCCCAATTCCATGCCCAAGGCGCGCAGTGAAGCCGACAAGCCCGTAGCGGGCGCGTCGCCCAGCCGTCCTCCCGCCTGTGTGTTCAGGCCAATGTGGATGCGTCCTGCCAAAAAGGTTCCTGTGGTCAACAAGACATGGGGAGCGTTGAATTCCCTACCCTGTGCCGTGCCAACACCGGAGACGCGGCCTGCACGGGTGCGGATGTGTTCTACACTATCTTGCCAGATTTGCAGCTTGGGTTGCTGGAATACGGAGTTTTTGACGGCGCGCATGTAAGCTTCGCGGTCAATCTGGGCACGAGTGGCACGGACGGCAGGGCCTTTGCTCATATTAAGAATGCGGAATTGGATACCCGCCGCATCGGCCCACAGGCCCATCATCCCGCCCAATGCGTCAATTTCGCGAACCATATGCCCTTTGGCAAGGCCACCGATGGCCGGATTACACGACAGATAGCCTATGCGATCCACATTCCCCGTGATGAGCAAGGTATGGTGACCGAGTTGAGCTGCCGCCATGGCGGCTTCGCAACCTGCGTGCCCACCGCCGACAATGATAAGATCAAAATTTTGGGTACTCAAAGACAAAGTCCTGCTGTTATCGCACCTTGCGGGTCAAAAATGTCTGTGTATGCAAGCTCCACACCAGTATTGGGGGCACTTCCCCATCACTTTGTACGGCTTGCCAATGGATAGGGTTGTCTATTTTTTTTACTTGTGCCCAATGGGTAAATTGTAAACCCGTATCAAGATTAGTAGACTTTGGTGAGCGTACAAATCTTCGGCAGATGCCCGCCAGCCACACGGTAATGAGTTCGTCTGTTTCGATATCCCGAAGGAGAACCAAGAGGCAGCACCTGTCCCCCACGTCAAAGCGTATGCCTGTTTCGTTAAGACGACTGCCCGCGAGGCGCAAGCGGGCCCCTCCGCCGGAGATATCCACAAGGGCCACCTGTACGGCTTTGGGCGGGCGGTAGCTGAAATGTACCTTGCCCAAATTTTGTGCGGTGTCGGGCAGATTTTCAGCGCAAGGGGTGAGGGCAAATTTCCAAAAAAACAGCGCCTCAAGCATGCCCGGGCCGGGGCAGATTCGTACAAAATCCCGCTTTTGGGCATTCGTCAACAGTTGAGGCAGGGGCATTTCCACAACCAAAGCCCCGTCGGTCACACGTCGTGACAGAATATTTCCGTCAAAGCTATAGAAGATTTTGTCATGTCCCGCACCGAGGAAAAAATAGAGCCGCAAGGGGAGGGAGCAAAATTTTTCTGGTGGTTGAGCACTTCCCAAGTTGATGAACAGCGTTTTAGGCTCAATGGCTTCAAGGCAGCCTGTCAGAGGGTGGGTGAGGCGTTCCCCCGTGGCGAGGAAAATGTCAATACGGCTGCGCGCGTTAAGGGCAGCCGTGAGGACGCCACGGATAACACTGGGCCTTGCAAGCAATTCCCCTTTTTCTAAAACATTTTTTTTATGGTACCAGTTGATTCCGTATAATACTATGCCCAAAAGTAGCGCGCCCGACAACATCAGCAGCATATATTCTGTGCTGGGGCTGGTTGTGGTTTCGTATACTATAAGGGGTATGGGCCACGTTATGCGCGTTTGGCGCATGTCGCGGGTGGATTGAACAGTATGGTGGCAAGCATGTGTCATAGGTGCCTTTACAAGGTAACTTTTCGGATAGTAGCATATACTCCCAATAAGCATTTGTATAGTATGCTATAACGAAAATAATAGTGTGTTATTTTAGCTAGTAAACCATAAAATAATACACAAGCGGGGCCAGAGCCAAGCGATAGACGGCAAAAGGAATAAGTGTCATGCGTCCCATAAGGGCCACAAAAACCTTCACCGCTGCAAGGGCTGATATAAAGGAGCCGATGAGCCCCACAGCGAAAAAGGGAATGTCCGCCGTTGTGAATAAGGATAAATTTTTCAATAAATCGTAGCCTGTTGCCGCAAACATGATGGGCACCGCTGCAATAAAAGAGTATTCTGCCGCCAGACTGCGCCGTGCGCCCAAGAGCATGCCGCCCATAATGGTGGAGGCGGAACGCGAAAATCCGGGCCATAAAGCAAGACATTGAAAACACCCGATACCGAAGGCCGTTTTCATGCTCATATCATCAAGTGTAATATAGACGGGGCGCATATTCTTTTTTTCCACCGCAATCATGCACACCGCGCCCACGGCAAGGGCAATCATCACCGAAGCGGGGGTAAAGAGGTAGGCCTTGATGATGTCGTGCGCCAATAAACCCACAACACAGGCCGGCATGGAGGTTAGGGCCAGCAGCACCATGCCGCGCACGCCCGCAAAACGGGCATAGGGTTGCGGGCGTACCAATCCCCAGAATCGTTCCCAATACAGTACCACCACGGCCATAATGGCGCCCACCTGAATAACCACTTCAAAGGTAGCGGCTTTCTGACCCACATAGCCCAGCAGCTCACCCACCAGAATCATGTGCCCCGAAGAAGAGACGGGGAGAAATTCTGTCATTCCCTCCACAATACTCAAGATGAGGGCCGTGAATAAATTTTCCATAGTATTTTTTACCTTTTGGGGCTATTGCTACTAAACATCGCGTATGCAACGTGGAGCCGGCATACCATCATGTTTACGTTTACCTAAGGAGAGCCGTATGTCCCAGATTCTACCCCAAGGCGAGTTGGTGCGTCGCGCCGCTGCCTATATTGCCGAAGAACGTCACGCTAAGCCTGATGTTCCGCTCAGTCATATCCTTGATGAAGCGGGTATGCGTTTTACCCTGTCGCCTCTGGAAAGTGAAGCCCTGTGCCGCCTGTTTTCGGCTGACTTACCCGATAGCACTGCCATTGGGCACGGGGGCCTTGACGGTTAATAGTTCAAGTTTACCGTCTTTTTCCGCCGTGAGAACCATGCCGTGGGATTCGAGTCCGCGAATTTTGCGTGGGGCTAAATTGCTAACAACGCAAACTTGCAGGCCCACCAGACTTTCGGGGGCGTAAAATGCGGCAAGGCCAGAAAGGATTTGCCGTGGGGTGCCTTCGCCAAGGTCGATTTCAAAGCGCAGTAGCTTGTCAGCATTGGGGTGGCGTTCGGCCACGACAATGGTGCCCACGCGCATGTCCACTTTTTTAAAATCTTCAAAGGCCACAGGGGGCAGGGTGGGGCTTTCCGCTACGGCCTGCACTGCCTCTTGGGCAGCGGCTTGGGCTGCCGCTTGTTGCTTGGCCTTTTTTGCATCACCCTTGGCGGCTTTTTCCACCACAGCGGCAGTTTCTCGGCGCGGAAATAGATTAGACGCTTGCGCGAGAACGGTGCCGGGCTGCAAGCTGCCCCAACTGTGCGCTTCGTCTCTCAGGGCCGTGGTGGGTAAAGAACCTTTTGTTACCGGACAGCCCAGCTGTTCGAGCATGCTCGTGGCGGCTTGGGGCATGACAGGCCAGACGTGCAAGGCAATTTTGCGTAACAGTTCCAGTAAAGTATACAGAACATTTGCCAGGCGCTCACGATTGCCCTGTTTATACAGGGCCCATGGGGCCTGCGTATCCACATATTTATTCAGAGCGCGTACCAGCTCCCACAGGGCGTCAAGGCCTTGGGCAAAGCGCACTTCGCCGAAAAGCTGCACGTAATTCTGCATGGCATTGGTGGCAAGGGCGCGGATGCTTTCATCATCTGGATGGAGCGTAGTTCCTAGGGGGTCGGGCACCATAGCGCCAAAATATTTGGCATTCATGGATAACACGCGGCTGTACAAATTGCCAAGATCATTGGCAAGGTCGGCATTGACGCGTGTGGTCATGCTGTCTTCGGTGAAGCTCGCGTCGGAACCGAAATGCATTTCCCGCAGCAGAAAATAGCGGAAAGCGTCCAAGCCAAATTCCGTGGACAGGGTTACGGGGTCCACGACATTGCCAAGCGATTTTGACATTTTGGTGTCACGCACGAGCCAATACCCGTGGACGTTTAAGTGCTGATACACGGGCAAACCCGCAGCCTTAAGCATGGTGGGCCAGAAGATGGCATGGGGTTTGAGGATGTCTTTGGCTACAAGATGCTGACCGGGCCAAAAGTCGGCGTAAGCTTCGCCGTCCGGCCAGTTCAAAGAGCTGATATAGTTGATAAGAGCGTCAAACCAGACATAGCACACATAGTTGGTGTCAAAGGGAAGCTCAATACCCCACGTGAGCCGTGACTTGGGGCGAGAAATGCATAAGTCTTCCAGCACACCGTTTTCCAACATGGCGAGCACTTCATGGCGGTAACGCTCGGGACGGATAAAGTCGGGGTGGGTTTTAATATGTTCTAACAGCCATGGGAGGTATTTGGACATGCGGAAAAAATAATTTTTTTCACTGATAAATTCTGGTTTGCTCAAATGCTGCGGGCATAGGCCGTTTTCCAATTCTTTTTCGGTATAGAAGCGTTCACAGCCATAGCAATAATAACCGCCGAATTCTCCAAAATAAATATCGCCCGCATCATACACTTTTTGCATGAAGGCCTGTACGCAGGCTTTATGCTGCGGATCAGTGGTACGCACGAAGGCGTCGTAGTCAATGCCCAATTGGGGCCATAGGGCCTTAAACTCCCCACTGACATTGTTTACAAAGTCTTGGGGGCTGAGGCCTGCTTTTTCAGCAGCTTGCACAATTTTGTCGCCGTGCTCGTCCGTGCCCGTCAAAAAGCGCGTTTTTTGCCCCAGTAATTTGTGGAAACGCGCCAGCGAATCCGCCACAATGGTTGTATAGGCATGGCCCAGATGCGGACGGGCATTCACATAATAAATAGGCGTAGTAATATAAAATGATGACACGTGCGAAACCTCAGAAGACAGAATGTTGGGAAATTATGCGCCGTTTTCTTCAGAGCGGTGCTTACGTTTACGTTTACGCTTGGACTTGCTGACAGGGGAGCCGTCGCTGGGGGCTGTTTCATCGCCGTCCGCCGTTTCAAGATTCAGCGGGGGGGGGAGCATATCGTCAAACAGGTCGGGATCGTCCACTGTTTCGGGCGTGACGGTGAGCACCAGCAAGCCATCGCCCCCGTGCGGATTTTTTTCGATCCGGCTGGGCTGGGCTTGGGGGGAAGTGGGAAGGCTTTCGGGGCGGTGCGGCTCCATGCCCTGCCAATCGTCCAATGAAAATTCCAGTTCTTCATTATTTTCATTGAGTACAGACAAGGTATTGCGGAACATATTTGCCCGCAAAACCTTCATGCTGCCCTGACTGGTTTGGTATTTTTTACCCAGTCGCGGACAATTATGGTGGAAGGCGTCGTAATTGTCCTGCTCATAACTCAAGCAGCACAATAAACGCCCGCAGATTCCCGATATTTTTGCGGGATTAAGAAAAAGATTCTGTTCTTTCGCCATACGGATAGTTACAGGGGCAAATTTGCGTAAAAAGCGGCGGCAACAGCATACCATGCCGCAATTGCCCACTGCGCCGACCATCTGGGTTTCGTGGCGCACGCCGATTTGGCGTAATTCAATGCGTGAACGGTATTCGCGCACCAGATCTTTGACCAATTCGCGAAAGTCAATACGGGCGGGGGCGGTGAAATAAAAGATGATTTTAGAACGGTCATAATATACTTCCACATCCACAAGCTTCATATCCAGCTTGCGCGTGCGGATACATTCCTGACAAAAGCTCAGGGCCTGGGTGGCAAGAGTGGTGTTTTCCGCAGCGATACGCAGATCTTCGTCATGAGCAAGGCGAATCACCGTGCGGATTTCTTCCTGCTCAATACTCGCAGGCAGAGCGCCGTGAATGGTGATAACTTCACCAATGCCGATACCTTGTTCGGTATCTACCACCACCATGCTGTTGGGTTCGATGGTTTCGGTAGTGCTGAAAAAATAGGTCTGCCCGTGAGCGCGAAACCTGATGCCAAGTATATTCATGGTATCCTAGAGTATGTTTACCGCGCCGTGCGGCGCTTCAAAACTGGGGTATAAAAGCATCTTTTTACATGTAAAGTCCCCCTACTGTCAACTCTCCATAAAGGTTTTATAGGCCATAACCGTTGCGTACAGGTCGGCGCTGCTGGCAATTTCAAAGGGACTGTGCATGGACAAGACGGGCGGGCCAAAGTCGATAACATCTATGCCATAGGCCGCCAAAAATAAGGCCACAGTTCCACCGCCGCCCAAGTCAACCTTGCCACATTCGGCCATTTGCCACGGGATTTCAGCTTTTGACAAAAGATTGCGCCACCAAGCTACATAAGCGGCGTCCGCCTCACTGGCTCCGTATTTGCCGCGTGATCCGGTGAATTTGGAAAAACAGGGGCCGTAGCCTAGGGCGGCAGCGTTTTGTTTTTCGTGCACTTCCTGCCAATCGGGATCAAGGGCGGCCTGCACATCGGCAGAAAGGGCGCGGCTGGCGAGCATAACTTCGGAAAAACGGGCCTTGGGTTGCCACGCGCTGATGCTGTCTTCCATACAATATTGGAAAAAGCGGGAACTGGCTCCGGTGGCACCGTCGGAACCGATTTCTTCTTTATCCCACAAAATAAGGGCTACGCAATGTTGGGGAGCCCGGGCTGTACGCAAGGCTTCAAGCGCGGCAAACACGCAAATACGGTCGTCTTGCCCGTATCCCCCCATGAGACCTTTATCCAAACCCACAAAACGGGCGGGGCCTGCGGGTACGGCTTGTAATTCGGCAGAGATAAAGTCTTCTTCCGTAAAGGCGTATTTTTGGGCCAACAGGCTGAGAAGATGGTTTTTGATGGGGTCTTTGGGGGCGTCGTCCTTGGCGGCGTTTTTGCCGGCTGCGGGAATATGCCCCATGATAATATTCAGTTTTTCGGCTTCAAAACCCTCACTAATGGTCTGCGTGTTGTGCTTTTGGGCCAGATGAGGCAGCAAATCGGCAATAGTGAACACCGGATCTCCCGCATCTTCCCCGAGCGTCACGGGGATATTTACGCCGTCTTTGCGTACCACCACGCCGTGCAGGGCCAGAGGGCGGGCCAGCCACTGGTACTTACGAATGCCGCCATAATAGTGGGTTTTGGCCTGCGCCACCTGTGCCTGTTCTATGAGGGGGCGCTGTTTGAAATCTAGACGCGGACTGTCGGTATGGGCGCTTACCAGATGCACTCCCGCCGTCAAAGGCAGCCGGCCTTTGCGGAGTACGAACAAGGCCTTGCCCTTGAAAGCGCGCATGACAAGATCTTTTTTGTGCTGTTCGGTATAGCCTGCCTTGGCCAGTTGGTTTTGCACATAGGCCACGGTTTCGCGTTCGGTTTTGCACTGGCTCAAAAAATCCACATAGCGTTGGGCCAAAGCTAAAATATTTTTGCGGGCGGTTTTGGTGGTATAAACATCCCAGCAATTTTGGGGAGTATAGGTGAGATCGTCGACTTTTTTCATGGGTATCCTTAATAAAACTGGTTGGGTGTGTGTTTTTTAGGCCAGCGCGTAGGTCAGGGCTGCCACCAATAAGGGGTATTCTGAGGTTTCGAGGGTACGCACGTCAAGGCAAAAAGCGTTGTCATCCAAGCGTCCCATAACCGGAGGTGAGGTGGACAAAAGTTTTTGCTTCAATTCTGTGGCACTGCCCAAGTGGGGTTGCAGACATACAAGGGTGGTGGGCAGGCTACATTCGGGGAAGGAGCCTCCCCCCACGCGGGAACTATCCGCCCGCAGCGTAACACTGCATGCGTCGCCCAGACGGCGGTGCAGCAGGCTACGCAGGGCTTGGGCGCGTTTTGCCAATGTTTGTGCTGTGGCGGTCATCATGCGTAGGGTGGGAATATGCTGGCGGGCCAGTTCTGGATCCAGATAGAGGCGCAAGGTGGCTTCAAGGGCGGCCAAGGTAAGTTTGTCGGTTCGCAAAGCGCGGTTGAGCGGGTTAGTACGGATGCGTTCAATATAGTCTTTCTTGCCGACGATAATTCCTGCTTGCGGGCCGCCCAGCACTTTATCGCCCGAAAACAGCACCACGTCGGCTCCGTCCGCCACCACTGCTTGGACTGTGGGTTCGCCGGGTAGGCCGTAAGGGCTGAAATCTATAAAACTGCCACTGCCGAGATCTTCAATAACGGGGAGCGAATGCGCGCGTCCAAGGGCTACTAATTCTGCCAGTGGTACTTCTTTATGAAAGCCCACAATACGGTAATTGGAGGTGTGCACACGCAGAAAAGCGCTGGTATTTTCGTTGACGGCTTGGCTGTAATCAGCGGCATGGGTGCGGTTGGTGGTGCCCACTTCGCGCAAGATGGCACCGCTTTTGGTCATGACATCGGGAATGCGGAAGCTCCCGCCGATTTCGACCAATTGCCCGCGCGAGACGATGACCTCGCGGCCTTCGCACAGGGCGTTGAGGGTGAGAAATACCCCCGCCGCATTGTTGTTGACCACAATGGCGGCTTCGGCACCGGTGAGGGAACATATTAAATCGCGTACCAAGCTATAGCGACTGCCGCGTTCGCCTGTCTTTAAATCCAGTTCAACATTGGAATAGCCCGCACAGGATGCGGCAAGGGCGGCTTGGGCTTGTAAAGCCAGCACCGAACGCCCCATATTGGTATGAATAATCACCCCTGTTCCGTTGAGCACACGGCGTAAATGGGGGCGCAAGCCTTCGCGTACTAGGGTGCTGAGGGCGGGCAGCAGCGCGGGCAGCTGTAGTGTTGCGGCATCGTTGATATGGCCTTCTTTAATCTCGCGGCGTTTGTTGTCCAGAAAAGCCGTGACTAAATGACGCACAAGGGGACGCGGGGCCGAGGTCAGGTCAGCTATGGGGGGGACAACAGTGTGCAGCGCTGTGAGGCAGAGATCCGTAGCGGGTAAGGCCCGAAAAAGCGCGTTCATGGGAACTCCTGATACGTGTTAAGATGCGAGTAAATAGTCGGGGTGCATGGTAAAAAATTCTCCCAGTAGATATAGAGAGCCGCATACCAAAACGCAAGGGTGCGGCGTGCCCTTGACTGTCTGGCAGGCCTTGGCAAAAGCCGCAGACAGGGACTCTGTAGCCGTAGCCTGCGAACCGATACGGCGGGCCAGTTCAGCCCCTGGGCAGGCACGGGGATTGTCGGCAATGGTGGGGACAAAAATGGGGCTGTTGCCCGCCAATTCTCGCAAGGGAGGCAGCATACCGTCAATATTTTTGTCAGCCAGACAGGAAAATACAATGGCTCCGGCGCGGGACTGTTCGTGGTGCAAGGCTTGGTTCAGTGCGTACAGCCCATGGGGATTATGCCCCCCGTCCAGCCAAAGTGCCGGAGCGCTGTCAGTGGCTGGAATATATTGTAAACGACCGGGTATAAAGGCTTCTTGCAGGGCGTGGCGCATGGTGGCGTGATCACTTGTGGTCTTGCCAAGACAGCCTGTGCGGAGTAATTCCCGCCACGTTCCTAAGGCAAGACGGGCATTGTCCGCTTGATGGGCCCCGCGCATGCGTATTTGTATATCGGTGGGCAAAGGCTCGTGCACTTGAATGAGGGGAGAGCCCGCTGAGGCGGCGGCCTGTTGCAAACACTGTAAAGCGGTAGGGTGTTGCGGCCCTGTGATGGCGGGCATGCCATGACGAATGGCTGCGGCTTTGTCTGTAGCAATTTCCGTCAAGGTGTCGCCCAGCACGGTCTCGTGGTCCATCGCAATGGGCGTGTAGCAGAGCATGCTCACGGGCAAGGCCGTGGTGGCATCGTGGCGTCCGCCAAGGCCTGCTTCCATAATGGCAAGTTCCACGCCTGCTTGTTGAAAAGCGTAGCAGGCCAGCACGGTCAAAAATTCAAAATAGGTCAGTGTGGGGGCCACGGCATGGATGGAATTACCCAGTTCAAGCCACGTTGCTTCCGGCAACATTTGACCATTGATGCGGATGCGTTCGCGCGGGCTGACAAAGTGGGGGGAGGTGTACAGGCCCGTGCACAAACCGTGCGCGCGGCCTAAGGCGGCCAAAAAGGTGCAGGTTGATCCTTTGCCATTGGTGCCAAGGACTTGTACCATATGCATGCGCGGCTGGGGCACCAATAGGGCCAAGGCGCTCTGGGTACGGTTGAGGCGCAAGTCCATATGAAATAAACCCACGGAGCTCAAGTATGCCATGAGTTCACTAAAGGAGGAGAAGGCAGAGGTAGAAGCGGGTTTGGGGGATAAAGTCCGGTGCGAAATGTTCATACCCTTGCCCATATCACAAGCGCTTTTGCTTTGAAAGAAACTTTCCAGTGGTGTTTTTGGAGGCAAGAGTATACCCGTACACGTGTGGGGAGAGTATAAAATACTTTATAAATAATAACTTGATATGCGTTTATTTGTAGTTTAGCGTTAATGCTGAGCAGAGTAGTATCAAAAAATGCCGCTGATTACGCTGGCGCTTTTGGTAAAATATGCGTAGTAAATTTATCATCGTGGATAAAGTTTTAGTCTTACCGTATAGATATTTGTGTTTAGACCGAAAAGTACATAGAACATGGTTTATGGCGTATAGGTCGGTTGGCGTTATACTAAAATACAGTAGTCTTCTTTTCTTCTTCTTTTTTTATACTTATCGCAAGTGAGTTTCTGATGACACAAAATAATATTCTCTTGGAATCTGGCACAAATGAGCTTGAAATTGTTGAATTTTACCTCAACGAAGAAGGCTATCGCGGGCATTATGGCCTGAATGTTGCCAAGGTTGTGGAAATTATTCGTCGCCAGAAGGTAACTGTGATGCCGGAAATGAGCCACCCCGCTGTTGTGGGGGCTTTTGCACACCGGACGGGACGTATTGTGCCTCTGATCGATATAGCAAAATTTTTGGGGAGCAGCCGCATTGAAAATGTTGAAGAAAAAGTTATTGTTACCGAATTTAATAATCTGATTACCAGCTTTTTGGTGTCGGGGGTGAACCGCATCTACCGTCTGAGCTGGACGGATGTGGAAGCCCCAGGAAAATTTTTGCAGCAAATAAGCCATAGTTCGGTTACTGGGGTTGTGCGTTTGGAAGATCGGGTGATCTTTCTGTTAGACGTGGAAGCCATTGTGGCCGAATTGCACCCAGCCATGGCTATCCGCATGGACGCGCCGGACGAGGATTCCGCGCCACTGGAAGCAACAAAGTATCGTATTTTGCATGTGGACGATTCGGGCAGTATTCGTCGTTTAGTGCTCAATCTGTTGGAGCAGGAAGGCCGCTTTGAAATTGTTCAGGCTGTAGACGGTCAAGATGCTTGGGATTTACTTACCAAGTTGCGCGACGAAGCACAAAGCAACAATATGGCTATTTCCTCCCTCTTGCATGGCGTTATTTCTGACATTGAAATGCCGTGTATGGACGGTTTGACCCTGTGTCGCAAAATTAAAGAAGATCCCATTTTAAAACAATTACCCGTGGCGATGTTTTCGTCCATGATTAGCGACAGTCTGGTTGTGAAATGTCAGTCTGTGGGGGCAGACGCACAATTTGCCAAGCCCGATCTGAAATCGCTGAGTGACAAAATGTACGAGTGCGTGAAAACGTTTCACGTATAGTGGGGAGAGCGTTACAAAAACGTATTTTTTCCGTTAAGATTTTTTTTCTTGTTGAAATAAAGCCCCATAGGTGATTGATCCCCGACCAAAACGCTGTTCTAGGCTGTCCAATGAACTGTCCAAGCGGGTGCGTTGCGCTTCGCGGGCATGCGTATCAACTGTCTGTGTGAGCGGGAGCAAACATTGACTTTGGTGACTATCAAAGCCTGAAAGGCCCAGCCCCACAAGGCGGACAGCGTTTTCCAGCGGCAAGGCCTCCAGCAAGTGGCAGGCGGTTTCAAAAATTGTGCGCGTCGCACAGGTGGGCTGATCCAAGGTGCTTTGGCGCGTAATCTGCGTAAAATCTGCGTATTTTATCTTTAAGTTGACTACCCGACCCTTGAGGCCTTGCCGCCGAACTGAGCGCCCCACTCTGTCTGCTTGGTAAAACAGCCACTGCCGCAGCAGGGCACGATCCTTCGTGTTTTCTGCAAGGGTATGTTCGGCACTTTCAGATTTTGCAATTCTTTCGGCGCTTAAACCGCGTTTGTCGAAACCCTGTGCGCGTTCAAACAGTTGCATTCCGGCCTTGCCGAAGCGGCGTTTCCAAAATTCTTGCGGGTAGGCTGTCACTTCGCCACAGGTATGCACCCCTATATTGTTCAATTCCTTCATGAAAGTTTTGCCCACACCGGGAATTTTGTGCACGGGAAGGGTGCGTAAAAAATTTGTCATCTCCTCTGGGTAGAGAATTGTCAGGCCGTTGGGTTTGTGGATGTCTGAGGCGATTTTCGCAAGAAATTTGACGGGGGCGAGCCCGACGGAGCATTGTAGCTGGGTGGCGGCCTTTACCGCATCTTTGACCGCTTGTCCCAAGGCTTCTACGGGGCCGAACAAACGCTCAAGGCCCGTGGCATCCAAATAGGCCTCGTCTACCGAGGCTTGCTCTACCGTGGGGGAAAATTGTTGCAAAATCTGCATGATCTGGCGCGAAACCTCCGCATACAGGGCCATACGCACAGGAACAAAAATGCCTTGGGGGCATAAGCGTTTAGCCTGCCATGCGGGCATGGCGGAGTGCACGCCAAAGGCGCGGGCTTCATAGGAAGCGGCGCTCACCACCCCGCGCGCCTCCCCACCGCCCACAATGACAGCTTTACCCTGTAAGTCTGGGTTTTCCCGCTGCTCTACAGAGGCGTAAAAGGCATCCATATCAATGTGCATTATCCAGCAATTCACACTTTCGCTCTCCCCGTATAGCTCGTTGCGGTGTACGGGTTACACGTCAAACAGCATTTCCAGATCCTCACGCGTTAAGGATTTCCACGTATCTTGACCGGGAATAATAGCTTCGGCAACACTACGTTTGGCTTCCTGCAGCTTAAGAATTTTTTCCTCGACGGTGTTTTGGCAAATAAGTTTATACGAGAACACTTGCCGAGTCTGTCCGATACGGTGGGTGCGGTCTGTGGCCTGACTTTCCACTGCGGGGTTCCACCACGGGTCATAGTGGATAACATAGTCAGCGGAGGTCAGGTTGAGCCCTGTGCCCCCAGCCTTTAAAGAAATTAGGAATATTGGTATGTTGGGGCTGTTATTGAACATGTCTACCTGTTCAAAGCGGTCTTTGCTGGCCCCGTCCAGATAGCAGAAGGGAATGGAGCTTGCCATGAGCCACTGGCGGATAATGTGCAGCATTTGTACAAATTGCGAGAACACCAGCACTTTGTGCCCGCCTTCTACAATGTCCATAACCATGTCTTTGAAGGCGTCAAACTTGCCGGACGGCAGATTGTTGGAAAAACCGGGCATATCCATTTTGAGCAGGCGGGGGTGACAGCAGATTTGGCGCAATTTGAGGAGCGCGTCCAGAATGGACATCTGGCTTTTTGCCATGCCTTTCTGATCCACATCGGCGAGCACCTGAGCCCGTAACTTGTGGGCGAGGGCCGAATAGAGTTCCGCCTGTCCCTCGTCGAGGGCGCAACAGGTGACGCTTTCCACCTTGGGGGGCAGGTCTTTGGCAACCTCGGCCTTGGTACGGCGCAGAATAAAGGGGCGCACACGGGTACGCAGATATTCCAGCGTTTCCGCATCACCGTCCTTAATGGGTTTGACAATACCGCGCTGGAAAGCGTGTTGCGAACCCAAAAAGCCGGGCATGAGAAATTCGAATAAAGACCATAATTCAAACAGATTGTTTTCAATGGGAGTGCCCGAAAGGCACAGGCGCATACGCGCGTTGATATTCCGTACAGAACGCGCCGTGATGGTGTTGGGGTTTTTGATATTTTGGGCTTCATCCAGAATAATCGTGTTGAATTCGTATTTTTCCAATTCCTCCCGATCACGGCGCAGCA
>JAVVPD010000037.1:0-5779 GCA_036655975.1 Desulfovibrionaceae bacterium
CTTCGCCATGGGTCGCCATACCCACCACCCGAATATCCGCATGCGGACGGAGCAAACTCCGCACACCTTCCATCAATAAGGTGTGGTCATCCACCAACAAAATGCGACAGGTATCAGCGTGCGCCATGACTATTCCTACAAGTATTTTACGTAGAATTAGAGCATTTTACTATTGAAAACAGCTCAATGCTCTGGCGACGAGAAGCGTCGCCCGCCCCTTAGGCGTAGGCAAAATTTACTTTCGCCGTAAAGCACCGGAGGGAGCGTCTGGAATCAAAAATACTTTAAGTGTTTATGGGGAGTTCCGCCATGAGCACGGTGCCGTTGGTGGGGGAAGATTCAATACGCAATTCTCCCGAAAAACAAGCCAAGCGTTCCTGCATCAAAGTTAGCCCCAAGGTTTTTGCCAAAGAACTCGCGTGGAGTTTCCCCGATACGTCAAAACCCTGCCCATTATCTTCCACCGTAAGCACAATTTTTTTGTCGCGCTCCACCAAACTGATGTGTACCGTATCTGCCTTACTGTGCCGAGCCACATTACTCAGGGCGCCTTGGGCAATGCGGTACAGAGCCAAAGCCTTGTTCCCCGCCAAATGGGTACAGCCTTCATAAAAAAAGTGCACCACCAAACCCCCGTGCTGAAATTCCACGCACAAAGATTTGAGCGCGGCGATAAGCCCAAGAATATCCAATAATTGTGGCCTAAGACCGCATGCAATAGCGCGAATCTGTTGCTGAATTTGACGCACAGCATAGGCGGCAGCCAGTTGAGATTCCTGACTAGGCGCGGTAGCGCTATTTTCCAGATGCAGCAGCAGGGTTGTAAGCATCTGTCCGGTATGGTCATGCAAATCACGGGCTAAATTTTGGCGCATGCCTTCCAATAAATTAAGTAATTCCATAGACAATTGCTTGCGGCGCGCATTTTCCTGCTGGGTATGCTGCAAGGCCACCTGTAAAGAGGCTTCGGCCTCGCGCCTTTGGTTCACTTCGGCCGCCAATTCGTGGGTATGCAATAAAATACGCCCTGCCAAAGGTCGCGACAAGAACCAGAACCCGCATAGAATGCCCCCGTATGCGGCAACAATCCACGGCAATAGCTTCCAAAAATGCTCAAGCGCTGGCGTGTATAAACGCAAGGTGGGGGTACGCAGGCTGAGTGCCCAACCGCTCGTCCCCACAGGGGCGTAGGCGATCACCGAAGCCCCGCGCGACAAAACGCCCTGTTGGCCCTTGCGGGCAGCGGTAATGGCTTCATTCACGTCAGCGGCGATTTCCGGCGGATCTTGGAAAGTGCTCGGGCCTTTACTCGCGTCTATCAGACTAAAACCACGGGTACTCTGCATGCCCAAGGTCACTTCGTCGTGCAGGCTCGCACTTTCTTCGAGCAATATGCGGCGCAAAAAAGTCATGCGGCGGGCCATAAGCAAACTCGCCAAAACTTTGCCCTCTGCACTGTAAATGGGCACGGCAAAAAGCAAACATTCTTCGTTATCCAGCACCTGAGGCGGTATAATGCGGATGGGCACTGGTGCGGGCAGTTCTGCGGACAAAGTAGCAGGCTTAGGCGTGGTGAAGATGGCGTCCGTCCACCAAGAATCGGGAATAGCGCTTCCCAAACGGGTAATACTTAGCCCACTGCTATCCACAAGGGTGATGCCAAGAATATCACCGTTTTGGCGAAGGGAACTTTTTAAGCTTTTGTAGAGGGAAAATTCCAAAAACTGACGTTCCGCCAATTGCTCCTCGGTGGTGGGGAGCGGACCTTGCAATTTTTCCAAAGTATCGCGCAAATCAATGCGTCCGGCAATATGCCACGCCACACTTTCGGCATGCCGCAACCATGCTTCAATAGAAACGGCCTTGTTACGCACTGTGGCTTGCAGCAATATTTCTTCGGAATGACGCCAACTCTCCAAAAAAGGCAAGCCAAGGCCTGCTGTAACTATTCCAGAAAGCACAAGTAAAGCACACGCCGCGTACAAAATAATACGTGTACGTAAAAGTTGGGTCATCGTATAGGCCATAGCCGTATCTACACTTAAAAAAACGTTCAAGCAAGCTTTCACCGCATCAACATCGGCAAACGCTTTTACAACCGCACCTTACCGAGTCAAAAGGCTTTTTTTAAAAAAAGAGAGGCCAGAATGGTTTGCATTCCGGCCTCATTTTTTACACAAAGCGTTTGATGTGTCCCAGACGGTCGCCGGGGAGAAGTTTAACGGGGGGAACGTCAATGAGGGTATAACAGCCTGCCGTCAAACGGGTAGTGGCCCGCGCACAGGACAACAGCACTTGCGCGGTAAGGGCAGGATTATTGATACGCATATCAAATTTAAGAATCTGGTTATCGGTCATGCCCGAGGCTCCGGTGCGTTCCATCAGCACCCCGTGGGATTGGTCGGCAACCATGGCAAGTTCGGCCTCGGTAGCGCACAGGCGTAGATCAAGGTCATCGTGTGCAAAATAGTCATCGGCTTTGATGCGCGCATAGAGGGAGGCGTGTGTTTCGCCAGCCTGAGGCACCACATACAGCAAGCGCGAATGACGACCACCGCCAACAGGAATAGTGATGGACACGGCGTTGTCCACACCGTCAATAGCACGGGCAGCTACGGAATGCCCCATGGAACGACCACGACCAAAGTTCGTAAAGGTCGTGCCCACGGGAACCATGGCTTCAAACAGGGCACGGAGCACAGAATCAGTGCCGGGATCCCACCCTGCTGCCGTGATGGACACAGCTCTGCCTTTTTGGGCAGCCTTTTCAAGGGTGGTGACGGTGTTGATAATATCACCATGAATATCAAAGCTATCCACAGTATTAAAGCCCTGCTCCAAAAAATACGGCGCGGTGTGAGGAATAGTGCGGGAAGGACCGCACAGCATGACCACATCAGGACGCCCTTGCGCGGCGATAAGGCTGTCCATATCTGGAAAATCCGGCACGCCGCGCAATTCATGCAGGCGCGTGCCACAGGATTCTTTACGGCGAATAATCCCCAAACATGTACAATCAGGGGCAGCGAGGGCGGCTTCAAGAGCGCGACACCCAATATTGCCCAAACTATGAATAGCAATTTTAAATGTGTTCATAATCATCTTCATTCGTTAGAGTTTATAAGAATTAGGAAATACTACTGCAAAACTGGGTTAAGGTAAAGAGGGACGCGCACACGAAAATTTGCCGCGCCCAAAATATCCCCCCCATGAAAATATCACGAGGGGGATAAATCTTGCCTATCCGTGCCCATAGCACAGCTAAAATCTAAATAAACTCGTCACGCCGGCCCGATTTCACTTTTTGCAACAATTTTTCAGAATTGCACCGGGCATGCTCGTCCATTTTACGCACACGGTCATCAATAAGGGCTTCACCTTGGGCCCGAGTATAGGGGGTGGCGTATTCGAGCAAATATTCTTCAAACGAGGCTATGGAATTGGGGCCGCATTGGGATTCCATACCGCCGGAGCAAACCATATCCACAAATTCGGCCCCCGAGCGGCCCAAACGCGGACAGGCGGTGCAAAAAGAAGGCATATGTACGCCGTGTTCACACAGGTAGCGGACTACTTCGTCAACGTGGCAATCTTCACCAATGGGGAAGGGTACTGCGCCCTCAGTAGGACTAAGCACCCAAGATTCATAAGGATTAGCCACACTACCGGTGAGCAATTGTGAGCCCCCCGCGTCGCAGCCTGAACGCCATAATTGTGAAGGTTCCCGGGTGGTTAAAATAATTCCCGCGTGTGGAATAGCCAAACGTAAAATAGCTACACAGCGCAGATAGTCCGCATCAGACAAAGGATATAAAGGTTCCATCAGTCTTCCGGGGGACTGGCGCATGCGGTGCAGGCTAACGGTGCGGATGCTATGATCATACATACGGGCACAATGGGCCGCATGGAGCGTCAGCGCCAACACGTCAAATTCCCACGGCCCAAGCCCCAGCATAAGGCCCATGCCAATATCGCTCACCCCAGCGGCTAAGGCCACATCCAAGGCATGGATGCGGCGGGCATAATTACTTTTAGGCCCTTTGACATGGGCTTTTTGGTAGGAATCTAGGTGGTAGGTATCCTGATACAGCAAACAGGTTCCTATCTGGGCCTCTTGAAGCTCACTATATTCTTCGGTGGTGAGGGGGGGCAAATTAATATTGATACGCCGAATTTCAGCACTGCCCTCATGAACATTATAAATAGTTCTTGCCGCTTCTAACACATAGGATAAACCATCCTTGGGCCAAGACTCCCCTGCTACCAGCAGAATACGCTTATGCCCCTGACGGATGAGTTTAGTGGTGGCCTGAACAATTTCAGCTGTACTCAAACGCCGACGTTCCACCGCGGTATTACTGTGACGAAAGGCACAATACAGGCATTCACTTTCACAAAAGTTAGAAATATGCAGAGGCGCACTGAGGACGATACGGTCGCCATAGACCAATTCTTTTACCCGCAACGCGGTTTTTTGAATCAAGGCGATGTGCTCGGGAGATTTTGCCTTCATTAAGCTGGCAACTTCTTGCAGCGTCAGCGGGGTCAAGCTCAAAGATTTGTCGAGTATACGTTGCAATTCTTGAGAATCAGGCCCTTCTGAGGCTAACGCGCCTCCAATGGCGGCTACATCCAACCACTCAGGCAAAAGTTCCGCAGGCATAATACAACTCCTTATGAAGGGTACAAGAATAATTCGGGTGATGGAGTATTTTTAAGCCCATTTCATATTTTTAGCAAGGCAGGACAAAAGAGCTATTTATGTAAAATTATTAAATATTTTTTTTGATAGTGATTTATTTCACACTACATTACCGTGTATAAAATTTTTATATTTATTTCCCCAATGCTCTTGACCTTGGCAAAAAAATACTATCATATATATACAAGATTTTATTTTTACTAAAAAACCACATGACACTTCTGTGAGGCTACTATGACACATTCCTTGCCAACCACCTACGATGTTTTGCAAAACAGAGGCGTGACGCGAAGAGATTTTATCAAATATTGTAGCATACTAGCTGTGTTTATGGGGCTTGCGCCCGGCGCAGAACTCGCCATTGCCAAAGCCCTAGAAACAAGGCCACGGCTTCCTGTTTTATGGATTAACGGCTTGTCATGTTCGTGCTGTACCGAATCTTTTTTACGCACCGCCCACCCCCTCGCGGCAGACATTATTTTGTCCATGATCGCCCTCGATTATCAAGATACCATTATGGCGGCGGCGGGTTTTCAGGCTGAGGCAGCCTATGACGAAACTATTGAACAATACAAGGGTAATTACATTCTTGCGGTGGAAGGCAATGCGCCCACGGGCGCTGGTGGCATGTATTGCATTGACGGTGGTAAGCCCTTCAAAGAAAAACTTCTTAAGGGCGCGGCCCATGCCAAGGCCATTGTTGCGTGGGGCACCTGCGCCTCATGGGGCTGTGTGCAGGCGGCACATCCCAACCCCACCCAAACACTGCCCGTGCACAAAATCATTCACAATAAACCCATTATTAAAGTGCCCGGCTGCCCCGCTATTCCCGATGTTATGAGTGGCCTTGTGGCCTATATTCTAACCTATGATCGCCTGCCCACCCTAGACAGTCAGGGGCGCCCCGCCATGTTTTATGGCAAACGTGTACACGACCAATGTTACCGCCGCGCCCATTTTGATGCGGGTGAATTTGTGGAAGAATGGGACGACGATGCCGCCCGCCAAGGGCATTGTCTGTACAAAATGGGCTGTAAAGGCCCCACCACCTACAATGCCTGCCCTTCGACACGTTGG
>JAVVPD010000037.1:5789-20215 GCA_036655975.1 Desulfovibrionaceae bacterium
TACCTCCTTCCCTATTCAATCGGGGCACGGTTGCCTTGGCTGTTCCGAACAAGATTTCTGGGATCAGGGTTCCTTCTACGACCGCATTACCAATATTCCCCAATTGGGCACCAATACAACAGCCCAAAATGTGGGGCTGGCGGCTATCGGCGGTATTGGCGGCGCAGTGGCGGTTCACGGTGTTGCCACCATGCTCGCCCACGGTAGGCGCTGCAAAAATAATGACGACAACAGCGACAAATCAGACATATAAGCACCTAAACATATAAACTTCAGGAAGATATACACATGGCCTATTCCTATACAACCCAAGGCTATACCGTTACCAACGCAGGCCAACGCATTGTTGTTGATCCGGTCACCCGTATTGAAGGACATTTGCGCTGCGAAGTGAATATTAACGACAAAAACGTCATCACCAACGCAGTATCTGCGGGCACTATTTTTCGGGGTATCGAAATTATCCTCAAAGGCCGCGACCCCCGTGACGCGTGGGCCTTCACCCAACGTATCTGTGGCGTATGCACGGGAACCCACGCCCTAGCTTCCATCCACGCGGTCGAAAACGCTTTGGGCATTCTTATCCCTGACAATGCCAATTGCATCCGGAATATTATGCAACTTACCCTGTGGTATCACGACCATTTGGTGCATCTGTACCATCTGGCAGGTTTGGACTGGGTGGACATTTTATCTGCCGCCAAGGGCGACCCCAAGGAAACCTCGGCCTTGGCGCAAAGTTTGTCGCCGTGGCCCAATTCTTCCCCCGGTTATTTCGCCGAAGTCAAGAATCGGCTCATTAAGGTTGTGGAATCCGGTCAATTGGGCATTTTCAAAAACGGCTATTGGGGCAATCCCGCCTATAAATTAACCCCCGAAGCCAACCTTATGGTGGTAGCCCACTACCTAGAAGCCTTAGATTTTCAAAAGGACGCGGTAAAAATTCACGCCGTTTTCGGGGGTAAAAACCCGCATCCCAATTGGCTTGTGGGTGGTGTGCCCTGCGCCATTAATGTGGACGGACGCGGTGCCGCAGATGTTCTCAATATGGAACGCCTTGAACTTGTACAAAGCATTATCACCCGTTGCCGGACTTTTGCCGAACAGGTCGTCATGCCCGACACTCTGGCCCTTGGCATGTTTTATAAAGATTGGTTTTCGCTCGGTGCGGGCTTGTCCAATAAATCGGTACTGTCCTACGGCGCTATTCCCTCCATTGCCAACGATTATTCCGACAAAAGCCTACTTATGCCGCGCGGTGCCATTATCAACGGCAATTTTGCGGAAGTTCACCCCGTTGATCTTGTCAATCCTGAAGAAATTCAGGAAAGCGTCGAGCGTGCATGGTACACCTATCCCCCCAACGTGGTGGGCCTACACCCCTTCAAGGGCGAGACCAACCCGCATTTTTCCTTGGGCAAAGACACCGTAGGCACCCCCACAGATATTAAAAATCTTGATGAAAATGGGCCGTATTCGTGGATCAAAACACCACTCTGGCGCGGACATATGATGGAAGTGGGCCCGCTGGCTCGGATACTCATCGCCTATGCGAAAAAAGAGCCTGAACAGGTAGAGGCCGTGGATGCCTTTTGCCGCCGCCTCAATGTGCCTGTCACGGCCATGCAGTCCACTCTTGGGCGCATTGCTGCCCGTTCCTTAGAAACCGTGTGGGCAGCCAATAAAATGCAATTCTTTTTTGATAAACTCATCAGCAATATTAAAAACGGCGACACCGCCACCGCCAACACCCAATTATGGTCACCCGATACGTGGCCGCACGAAGCCCGAGGCGTAGGCTTTACCGAAGCCCCCCGTGGCGCGCTGGGACATTGGCTTGTCATTAAAGATAAAAAAATAGACAGCTACCAGTGTATTGTTCCCACCACGTGGAATTCCGCGCCGCGCACCACCAAAGGTCAGTTGAGCAGCTATGAAGCCTCCCTCATGGGTACCCCCATGGCTATACCCACGCAGCCTGTGGAAATTTTACGCACTTTACACAGTTTTGACCCTTGCCTAGCCTGTTCAACCCATATTTTAGGGCCGGACGGTAGCGAACTGTTACGCGTGCATACCGACAAATGTTTCTAGGCGCACCCTGCGCCAGAGGAGTGAATATGGAAAGCGTTCCTAGCCCACAACAGGCGGTGTATGTGTATCAATTGCCCGTGCGCCTATGGCATTGGACAATTGTGGCAGCCATTATCGTGCTGGTCGTAACGGGATATATTATTGGTAAACCGTGGGTTTCTGTTACGGGGGAACCCTACAACACCTTTTACATGGGCTACACCCGCTTGGCCCACTTTATTGCGGGCTTTATACTGATTATTGCCACCGTATACCGCATGGTGTTCGCCTTGCTGGGCAACAGTTTTTCCCGTGAAATCTTCATTGTGCCCGTGTGGAAAGCCTCGTGGCGGAAAAACCTATGGACCGATATCCGCTGGTACCTGTTTTTAAATGACAAACCCGAAATTTACATGGGCCACAATCCCTTGGCGCAAGCGGGCATGTCGGCCTGCGTGGTTTTTTTGCTGATAATGATTTTGAGCGGTCTCGGCATGTACGCCCAAGGCAGTAGCGTCCCCTTTTTCCACTTTTTCAGTTTTATGGTGGATTTTATGTACTGGATAGGCGGTAATGAGCAAACCCTACGCAGTTTTCACCGTCTGGGTATGATGCTGCTCTTGGCCTTCATTATCATCCATTTATATATGGTTATTCGTGAAGAAATCATGGGCAGAACAAGCCTTGTTTCCACCATGTTCAGTGGTTTTCGTCACGTACGCAAGTAAGGGAAAACGTCATGCAGAATATCGTCATTATGGGGCTGGGCAATCTCCTGTACGGGGATGAAGGATTTGGCGTGCACGCCGTTGCCCTGCTGGCACGTACGTGGGATTTTCCCGCACACGTACAGCTTATCGACGGTGGCACCCAAGGACACAGCCTCCTGACTTTTGTGGAAGAAGCGGACAAATTACTGGTGCTCGACACGGTGGACTTCGGACAAGCGGCAGGCAGCCTCAGCGTGCGTAAAGATGCAGAAATTCCTGCCTATTTGACTGCCCAAAAAATCAGCCCGCACCAAAATAGTTTTTCTGAGGTGTTGGCCTTGGCAGAACTGCGGGGCCACCTGCCCACAGAAATTGTACTTATCGGAGTACACCCCGTGAGCCTGACCATGGGGGCACCGCTTACCCCCCCCGTTGAAAAACAATTACCCGCCGTGCTGCAGCTGACGCTGAACCAGCTGCAGGCTTGGGGGGTACGGGTACAGAGCAGTGTCCAGCCCTCTTCGCTGTATCATCCAGAATTGGCCCATCTTCGAAAATCTTTCATAATGCCCAAAAAAATAAGCCCTCTAGCAAAACCGAGATAGCGCCACCACCATGACCCTTTTAGAGAGCTGTCCGCAACAATGGTTCATCACAAGTACCCAATAAAGCACGTATTTCACGTGCACAACACCGCCCGCGCGGGCTTTTTACCGCGCAATGGGCCACGGTGCAAGCCCCTGTTACGGCCTTAATTTCTGCAAGCGTTGTCGCCCCCGTGGCCTGAGCCTGCAAAATGTCGCCTTTGCTCACTCTAGAACAATAGCATACCAGTTCGGAATCTGGAGCGTGGAGAATATCATCGGTAAATTTCATGAATATTTGCCTTTAGACTAAAGATAGATGTTCATTCCAGACTATGCGGCAACGCTCAAGACTACAAGCACAAAACACACAATCCGCCTGCACGGGGGTGTGCAGGCGGATTGTGTGTTTGATGCTATACCCTCTATACCTATTGTGTGTCGACCTGATCGCTTTTAAACACACGGGTTTTTTCATCAAAATCTTCCAGCACACTGGCAACAATCTTTGACAGGGCAACAAGAGCAATAAGGTTTGGCAATACCATAAAACCATTAAACATGTCTGCAAGCTGCCAGACAAGGTTGACATTCAGGGTATAGCCCAACACCAAAAACAGCAGCACTACCCCCCGATAGGGGGTAATCCCCTTATGCCCAAACAGAAACTTCACATTCTGTTCCGCAAAGAAGTACCAGCCAACAATGGTGGAAAAGGCGAAAAAGAAAATGCACACGGCCACAAAGGTCAAGCCCATACTTCCAAGACCTACCTTGTAGGCATTCTGGGTTAGGGTAATGCCTGTGGTGCTACCGTCGGCAACGCCGGTGACCAAAATAACCAAAGCGGTGATACTCACAATCATCACCGTGGTGAACACCCCAAACATCGCCACAAGGCCCTGTTGGGCAGGGTGTAAAACCTTGGCAACAGCGTGGGCATGCGGAGTAGACCCCATACCCGCTTCGTTAGAAAAGAGGCCTCGGGCTACGCCGTAGCGCATGGCTTCTTTTATGGTCACGCCGGCGGTACCGCCAATCACCGCCTGCGGATCAAAAGCGCCCACAACGATCATTTTCAGGGCGGGAATAAGCATGTCATAATACATGAACAGCACTGAGAAGCCGCCCAAAAGATACAAACCCGCCATGACAGGCACCATCTTTTCAGTCACAGACGCAATGCGCCCAATACCGCCAAAAAAGATAAGTCCCGCCAAAAAGGCGACAACAATCCCCACCAGCATTTTATTCACGCCAAAGGCTGTATGAAACGCATCGGCAATGGAATTGGCTTGCACCATATTTCCGATAAAGCCCAGTGCAATAATGATGGATACAGAAAAAAACATCGCCAGTTTTTTACTGCCCAGCCCGTTCATAATGTAATAGGCCGGCCCACCGATAACGTGCCCAGAATCGTCCTTCGTTTTGAACTTCTGGGCCAGCACCGCTTCTGCAAAAATAGTCGCCATGCCGAAAAAGGCAGCTACAACCGTCCAGAACAAGGCCCCAGGCCCGCCCATCACCAGAGCGGTGGCAGTACCGGCCACGTTGCCTGTGCCCACTTGCGCGGCAATAGCCGTTGCCAAAGCCTGAAAGGAACTCATGCCGGAAGCGGCATCGGCCTTTTTCCCAAATAAGGTCGCTCCACCACAGAGTATTTTGCCTGCCAAGACAAATTTACGCACCTGCACAAAACGGAGTTTGAAGGTGAAATAAATTCCTGTGCCGCACAACAGCGGAATCAAAAAATAGATTCCCCACAAAAAACTGTTGATATCTGTGACTATCTGAGTGAGTGCTTCCACATGAACCTCATAAAAATATTGCGGTTATTGCTTGCTGCGTTTAGCGCAGACGCTTGTCTTGCTCCAGCAGTTTGAACGAGCGTTTATACGTATATTGCTGCTTCCTCAACCGCAAGAAATTTATGCCTGCCATGCTGCATTTTTTTACTGTCGCTTTTTAAATACCATACACGGCAATACCGTGGGGCCTTATCCACGCAAGGTACACACAATTCTAAGCATCTAACATTCCAAATTCTTTACGCTTACGCCACAATGTTACCGTGGTAATACCCAACACTTCCGCAGCTTGTTCCATGTTCAAACCACTGTCCAGCGCCCGGCGGATGTGCTGTTCTTCCAAGGCTCGCAAGCTACACAGCCCATCCCGTTTTGCCGTCTTTGCCATATCCGCACTGCCCGCCCCGTAAATGGAGGGTGGCAAGTCCTGCAGGGCAGGGCTGCGTCCGGCAGACAACAGGGCCACGCGCTCCATCACATTACGTAATTCACGCACATTGCCGGGCCAATCATACTCGTGCAAACGGTGCAACAGCTCGGGAGGCAAGGAAGCACACTGTTTTGGCGCATAGCGTTCCAGCGCGGCCCAATACAATTGCAAGGCTAAAGGCTCAATATCTTCCCGGCGCTCACGCAAAGGGGGCACGAGGCATTCAAACATATTTAACCGATAATACAAATCTTCCCGAAAGCGTTTTTCGCGCACCATGGTCGCCAAATCTTGATTAGTAGCGGCAATAATGCGGATATCCAAACGCATGGGATGCGTATCCCCCACCTTTTCAATAATTTTATCTTCAAGAAAACGCAAAAGTTTGCCCTGCGTTGTGGGGGAAAGCTCACCGATTTCGTCCAGAAATACGGTACCGCCTTGCGCGGATTCAAATTTGCCTTTGTGGGCGCGCACGGCACCGGTAAAAGCCCCGCGCGTATGCCCAAAAACCTCTGTTTCAAATAATTGCTCAGACAGCGTGGTGCAGACAACTTCCACAAAAGGCATAGACGCGCGCGGGGAAAGGCGGTGAACAGCGCGGGCCAACTCGGTTTTACCCGAGCCTGTTTCCCCTGTCAGCAGCAGGGTCACATCACTGGGGGCAAGGCGGGATATTAAGGCCTGCAAAGCCGCACTGACAGGAGATTTAAGTCCATAAAAGCAATCCTGATTCCCCTCTGCCAGCGCTTGACGCAGGGCCGCATTCTCACGGCGTAGGGCCACTAAAGCAGAAACTTTTGCCAGCACATGCTCTAATTGCGGGGTGCTGAAAGGTTTGGGCAAATAATCAAAAGCCCCAGCTTTGATGGCGGACACAGCGTTGGCGTAGGAGGCAAAGGCGGTCATAACCACACACACCGTATCCGCAGTATGCGCCAGCACTTCACGTACCAGTTCCACACCCGACAGTTCTCCCATCCGCATATCGGTCAGCAGCATATCAAAGGGAGGAGAAGCGGCATCACGAATCCATTCCAAAGCCTGCTCGGCGCTTTCCGCGCCTTGTACTTGGCAGTCCAGCGTTTTGAGGGTGAGCACGAGCGTACGCAAAATAGCACTGTCATCGTCTACAACCAGTACCCGCAAAGATATCATGGAAACTCCTGAATAAGCTAGAAAATCATGCTAAAGGCAATTGCACCCTAAAGGTTGTTATATCGTTCTCCCGCACATAGCTGAGAACGCCGCCGTGGGCTTCTACAATGGTATGCGCGATGGCAAGCCCCAATCCCACTAAACCTTCCTGGCTCCCCGCCGTGCGCCCGTGTGCATAAGGCTGAAACAGCCGCGCCGCTATATGGGCGGACAAGCCTGGGCCCGTATCTCGCACATCCAAAGCCAGCCCCCCTCCCGCAGAATCGTGCAAAACATGCAGCTTAAGCTCCACATGCGCCCCGTGTCCACATATCCGCAAAGCATTACTCACAAGGTTTGATACAACCCACGCGAATCGTTCGGTATCCACCCGCACTGCGGGGCATGTTTCGGGTATATCCACCGCCAGCATTATACCCAATTCACGGGCCATTAAGCGGAAGGGGGGAAGCCAGTCAAGTAACTGCTGCGACAAATCTACTTTTTCCAGCACCAATTGCAAAGCTAAGGGGCTCATGCGCGCCATATCCATAAATTGACGGGCCACAATACGCAAGCGGGCCACGTCCTGACTCACCGTATCCACCAACATACGCATTTCGTGGTCATGGCACAGGGCAGAATCGTGTTCAGCACGTTGATTGAGCAAGTCTGCCGCCAAACCCAGAGACTGCATGGGAGTTTTCAGTTCGTGCGAAATCCAATCCATCATTTCCGAACGCAAAGCCTCACGGCGGCGTTTCTCCGTCACATTACTGAGTAAAAATACCTGCCCGCCACGGTGCCCCGCGCCCTGCCCCCCTGTCAACGCAACAACAGAGCTGTCTGGCCCCTGTAAGCTCCGGTGACGCACCGTGTACACCTCTTCTTCCTCCTGCACCCGCAACACGATATCCTGCTTGGATATTCCCAAAACCTGCTCGGCTAACACAGAACGCAGGAGCATATAATTGGGGGATGCGGTGGATAAATCCGCCCAGATCTGCCCCAAAATAGCTTCCTTGGGCAAACCCAGCAGGGACACCATGTGCGAACTCACATGGAGCACCACGCCCGTACCGTCGAGCACCAGCACAGCGTCTTCTGCGGATTCCAATATCACTTCCAACTTGCGTTTTTCCAGCAACAACGAATCCACATTCAGCGCGTCTACCGTGCTGAGACGTTCCCACAAGCGTGATAATTCATCAAATAAAATGCGAACTTCTAAAGTTTGTGGGTCGGGTAAATGCAATTTTCGCCGTAAAAGGGGACGCTGACGAAAAACTTCCGCAGCGCGGCGCAAGGGATGCGACAAAGGCGCAACCACACCGTCTGCCAGCCAAAAAGCCCACAATGTGCTCAATAAAAAAGCTAATGCGCTCAACGCAATAACAACATCGCGGAACACCGTGTTATCGTCCAACATGCGAAACATGCCGCGCTCATTGACCGTAACCAGCTTTCGGATGGCCTTGTGCAAAACTTCGGCCTTGGATACATCCGTATTACGTGCAAAATTCTGCCACGCATCGGCAATAGCGTTCACGGCGGCCTGCTCGTCCGACTCGGTAATATTGCCCGCCGCCTGCCGTAGGGCTGTCTCAAAAGATTGTTCGCTTTCTGGGGAAAGGCGGACGCTCCGCCCCTGCGCCGCCAATAAATCCAGCAGCATAGTATTGAACGAGGCTTCCATTTGTTGTGCGTAGGCAATGGAATCATAATTCAGACGCATTAAAAGCGAGGGAACACGCACAGCCAAAAATATCCCCACCATCAATAGTACGCTCATGCCCCCAAAGAGCAATACCAACCGAAAAAAAGCCCGACGGATTTTTTTTTGTAAAGTCGGCAAAACAGACATCGGCATAGCAACTTAATCCAGATTTTTAGGAACAGTATTGGCAATATGCACGTCCACGCCCACGGCCTCGTGCAAAAAATCCAACAAAAAAGATCCGCGCAAGCGTTCCCGCAAGGGGCTAAGCCGCGATTTGCCAAAAAAAGCATGCCGCACATTGCGCTCGCTCACAAAATTGACCAGGGTTTCAGCCACGTCAGTGCCTTCCAATTGCACTACCTCCGCCCCCAGACGGCTGGCTAATTGCAAATTATGCTGCAAGACGCGCTGCACCCCCGCATCAATACGCAAAGGACTTTCACTGGGGCGGCGCACATACACCACATAACAGGGGGAACCCAATTGGCTTGCCATACGCACCCCGCGCCGAATCAGCAGCTCCGCATCCGTGGGGATGGAACTGAGCGCCACCATCACTGCCTCTACAGCGTCGCCCGCCACCCCGCGCGACAGAAGTTTTTGCGCGTCAATCCGCCGCCCCTGATCCCCCGACACCTCACGCAGGCAAACTTCACGCAAAAAAGACAAATTCTCATAGCTAAAAAAACTGCGTAGCCCTTTTTCAGCCTGGGCGGTGGGATAAATGCGCCCCTGCCGCAAGCGCTCACGCAATTCTTCCTTGCTGACATCCACGTTGATCACCTGATCTGCCCGCCGCAATACCGCATCGGGCAGACGTTCACGAATGCTGACCCCTGTGGCCTGCTCTACCCGTGCCGCCACCGATTCCAAATGCTGCACATTCAAAGTGCTGATCACGTTGATGCCTTGTGCTAGCACCGCCAGCACGTCTTGATAGCGCTTGTCATGGCAGGTACCGCCTTTCAAAGCTGTAGCGGCCCCCTCTTCAAGCGGTGTATTTGTGTGTGCGAGTTCGTCCACCAGCACAATCTGTGGTTTACGCTGTATCACCGCCGCCACATCCAATTCCTGAAATACCGCCTGCCCGCGCGGGCAGTGCCGCGTAGGCACTTGCTCAAGCCCCGCCACCAGTTCCAGCGTGGCGGGGCGGGCATGGGCTTCCACATAGCCGATAACCACGTCAAAGCCTTCGGCTCGCAAACGATGCGCCTCCTGCAACAGGGCAAAAGTTTTGCCCACCCCCGCCGCGTAGCCGAGATACACCTTAAGCGAGCCTTGTTTTTTACGCTCTAAAATTTGTGCAAATCCGTCCATATGTTCCGTCCTGAGCCCAAAGAGGATTAGAGCATTTTGCTATTGAAAATAGCTAGAGGGAGCGTCTAGAATCAAAAATGCTCTAGAGCCTACGCAAGGCCATGTTCAAGTGCAAGACGTTAACCCGTGGTTCACCCCACAAAGCCCATTCTGGCCCCTGAATATGACGGCGAACCAAGGCTTGCACCTGCACCACGGGTATGTTCCGCGCCTTTGCCACCCGTGGGGCCTGTATCAGCGCGGCGGCAGGGCTGATGTGCGGGTCTAGCCCGCTGCCGGAGCTTGTCAGCAGATCCACCGGTATAATCGGCACCGGCATGTCCGAATGAGCCGCCTGTTCCGCCCGTATATGCGCGGCGCTCGCCTGCATCCGTGCCGCGAGCGCCTTACTGGTGGGGCCATAATTAGAAGCGCCAGACGCCTCTGCGGCATAGCCGTGTTCTCCTGCGGCAGAGGGACGCGCGTGAAAATATTCCGGCCCCGCAAAACGCTGTCCGATCAAAGCCGACCCCACCGCCACGGGGCCTTCATACAGTAAGGAACCTTGTGCCTGCTGGGGAAAAATCATCGCGCCGGCCACATAAATACACCCAGGATAAAACCCGCACAACAGCAAAGCCAAGAGCACAGTAGACATAATCGCTTGACGCGCAAAAATAAACATCATTTCTCCTACACAAGCTTCAAGCTTGTGAGCAACATATCAATAAGTTTGATGCCCACAAAGGGGGCCGCTAGACCGCCCAAACCATAGACTACTAAATTGCCGCGCAATACAGTGGCGGTGGACCGTGGGCGATACCGCACGCCCTTGAGGGCCAAGGGAATGAGTACCATAATAATCAGGGCATTAAAGATAACCGCCGATAAAATAGCGCTTTGCGGGGTGGACAAAGACATAACATTCAGCATCCCCAATTCCGGTAAAGCCGCCATGAACAACGCGGGAATAATGGCAAAATATTTAGCCACGTCATTAGCAAGACTGAAGGTAGTCATGGCCCCGCGCGTGATCAGCAATTGCTTGCCGATTTCTACGATTTCAATCAATTTTGTGGGATCTGAATCCAGATCAATCATATTCCCCGCTTCGCGTGCGGCTTGTGTGCCGGTATTCATCACCAAACCCACGTCGGATTTTGCCAAAGCGGGGGCGTCATTGGTGCCGTCCCCAGACATGGCTACGAGGCGACCCTCTTTTTGTAAGTCCATAATCAGGCTTAATTTATCTTCGGGTTTAGCCTCAGCCAGAAAATCGTCCACGCCCGCTTCTCGGGCAATGGCGGCAGCGGTCAGCCGATTATCCCCTGTAACCATAATCGTGCGAATACCCATGGCTCTAATACGGTCAAAGCGTTCCCGCATGCCGGGTTTTACCACGTCTTTCAGGTGAATAAGCCCCAAAACTCCCCGCGTGGACGAAGCCACCACCAAAGGCGTCCCCCCGCTGCTCGCAACAGGCTCGGCCAAAGCGCACACGTCTTCCCGAAGTTTCGCAAGGCTGTCCGCAGACGCCTGCCCCAGACACGTCATCCAGTGCAGCACCGCGTCCGTAGCGCCCTTGCGAATTTTTTCTGGGCCCGCATGTTCCTCAGAAAGCACAGGCAAATCTACACCACTCATGCGGGTATCCGCACTGAAAGGGACAAGCTCCGCCCCAAGGGGCAAGGGATTTTCCTGTATAGACAGTCCCAAAAGTGTTGCCAGATCCACAATAGATCGACCCTCGGGGGTTTCGTCCCCCGCTGAGGCATGCAGTGCCGCCAGCAACAATTCGTCCTCAGGCACGCCGGGAAGGGGAATAAACGCCGCTGCCATCCGATTGCCCAAGGTAATGGTGCCGGTTTTGTCCAGCAAGAGCACGTCCACATCCCCCGCAGCCTCTACAGCCCGACCAGACATAGCCAGTACATTGCAGCGCAGCAGACGGTTCATACCCGCAATGCCGATGGATGCCAGCAAACCGCTGATGGTTGTGGGAATAAGGCACACCAACAGAGCCACCAACACCACAATATCAATGCGAATATTGTGATACATTGCCAAGGGTTTGAGCGTAACCACCGCCAGTAAAAAAATTAAGGTCAAACCCGCCAATAAGACATTGAGCGCGATTTCATTGGGCGTTTTTTGGCGTTCAGCCCCTTCCACCAGCGCGATCATGCGATCCAGAAAAGATTTGCCCGCTTCCTGACTGACCCGCACGACAATGTGGTCGGACAATACCGTTGTTCCCCCGGTCACCGCGCTTCTGTCCCCCCCGCATTCGCGGATGAGTGGAGCCGATTCTCCGGTAATGGCGGATTCGTCCACGGCGGCGGCTCCTTCCACAACCGTGCCGTCAGCGGGAATCATCTGCCCCGCCGCCACCAGCACCGTGTCTCCCACACACAATTGTGCCGCGCTCACTTCGTGCAGGCTACCGTCGGCGTGGCGAAGCACCGCAAGGGTATCACTGCGCGCACTCCGCAAACTGTTGGCCTGTGCCTTACCGCGCCCTTCAGCCAGTGCCTCGGCAAAATTGGCAAACAGCAGCGTAAACCATAACCACAGCGAAATTTGCCCGCTGAAGGAGGCCGAGTTTTGCTGATACATATCTTGAAAAAAAGCGTAGGTGCATAGCACACTGCCCACTCCCACCACGAACATGACCGGATTATGAATCAGGGATGCGGGGTGGAGTTTACAAAAAGCCTGAATAATAGCTGTATGATACAGGGAGGATTCCCCATAATATTTTCTGATATGGCGCATGGATAAAGCTCCTTAAAAAAGCTGCCCTTTGAGCATTTGCAAATGTTCCACCACCGGCCCAAGGGACAGGGCGGGAAGGTAGGTCAAGGCCCCTATAATCAGCACCACGGTCAGCAAAAGCAGCCCAAAGGTCAGACCGCTCACAGGGAAGGAAAATTCTGACACGGGCCGCGCTTTACGGCTGACCAAAGAACCTGCCATGACCAAAAGGGAGAGCATAATCCCAAAACGCCCCACAAGCATGGCAAGCCCCAAAGTCACATTAATAATGGGCGTGTTCGCCGAAAAACCCGCCAAAGCACTGCCGTTATTTTGGGTAGCAGAGGTATAGGCGTAAAAAATTTCTGTAAAGCCCCGGGCCCCCGCATTGAGGGTTGCCGCCTGTCCCCAGTCTGACACCGCCGCCCACGCCGACAGACACAAAATGGGCAAAGCACTCATGATAAGCACCACCATGCCCCAAGTGATTTCACGCCCTTCAATGCGCTTTCCCAAATAATCGGGAGTGCGCCCCACCATAAGCCCCGCGATAAACACCGTCAGCAAAATAAACAGCAACATGCCGTATAGACCAGAGCCTACGCCGCCAAAAATAACTTCGCCCAACAGCATGTTCACCAACAACACGAGGGTTCCCAAAGGGGTAAAGCTGGCATGCATGGCGTTCACCGCACCGCACGAGGCGTCCGTAGTGACGGTGGAAAAGAGCGCGGTACCGAACAGGCCAAAGCGTAGCTCTTTGCCTTCTAAATTGGGCACCGGCCCCCCAGCTATGTGGGTCAAAAGCGGTGTACCCGTATATTCCGCCCAATATACAAGGCCCACGCCCGTGATGAACACCGCCGCCATAACCCCCCACACCGTCCACGCATGCCGTCGGTTATGGACCATTTCGCCCAGCATAAACACAAGAGCGCTGGGAAGAAGAAAAATAGACAAGGCCTGCATAAAATTGGACAAAGCCGTGGGGTTTTCAAAGGGATGCGCCCCATTCACGTTAAAAAATCCGCCGCCATTGGTACCCAATAATTTGATCGCCACTTGCGAGGCCGCAGGCCCCAAAGCCAAAAACTGGTTTTCTCCTTCTAGCGTGGTCACACTTACCCCGCTGGCAAAACTCTGCACCACGCCCTGCCCCAGCAGTAACAGCGCAAACACCATGCTGAGCGGGAGCAGGATATAGAGAGTGATCCGCACAACGTCCGCCCAAAAATTGCCCAAACCCTGCCCCTGCGAACGGGCGAGACTGCGGATGATGGCCGTACATACGGCAATACCCACGGCAGCGGACACAAAATTTTGATAGGTCAAGGCCACCATTTGCGAAAAATGGCTTAAGGTCGTTTCTCCACCATAGGATTGCCAATTAGTGTTGGTGACAAAACTGGCGGCGGTGTTAAAGGCCAAGTCCCACGACAAAGCCCCAAAACCCTGCGGATTCAACGGCAACACATCCTGAAACACTAATACGCCCATGGTCAGGGCAAAACCTACCGCCGTGAACGCCAACAAACTGCCTGCGTAGCCCTTCCAATCCTGTTCACGGGTGGCTTGAATGCCAGACAGCCTGTATATGCCCCTTTCTAGCGGGCCTAATAGGCCGTGCAAACAGGTTCGTTCGCCCGCCAAAACTCGGCTGATACTCCGACCTACTACAGGGCTAAGGGCCGCCAGCAGAACAATAAAAAACGTAAATTGTACAATATCCCGAAAAAACATATAAAACTCCTATTATACTTTCTCAGGCCACAATAAGGCATAGAGCATATAGAGAAAAATCCCTACCGCACAGGCTAGGCTGACATACTCAAAGATATCCATAATCACACTCCTTTTGCTCTAAAGCATTTTTGATTCCAGACGCTCCCTCCGGCGCTTTACGGCGAAAGT
>JAVVPD010000038.1:0-11002 GCA_036655975.1 Desulfovibrionaceae bacterium
GATTTACGCCGCTATGAAGGCCTGCGCGACAAAGACTACGTATCCGCCCAGCAACTCGAAACCCAAAAAGCCCTGGTTCGACAATACGAAGGCATTGTGGCTTCGAATAAAGCCAAGGTAGACGATGCCGCACTGAACCTTGAATACAGCCGTGTGACCGCTCCCATGAGCGGGCGCCTTGGTTTACGCCAAGTAGACGCGGGCAACATGATTCACGCTTCGGACAGCGAGGGCATTGTCCGCATTACCCGTATGGAGCCGGCCTATGTAGTGTTTACACTACCAGAAAGCCAATTACCTCTATTACTTACAGCATTTCGCGGCCCTGACGCCCAGGTATTGACGGTGGAGGTGTGGGACAGGGAATACAAAAAACCCTTAGCCTCGGGTGTGCTACTGACCATTGACAATCAGATTGACACCACCACGGGCACCATCAAACTCAAAGCCGAATTTGCCAATACGGACGGGCAGCTTTTCCCCAACCAATTTGTCAACGCCCAATTACTCATACGCACCCTGTCTGACGCGTTAGTCGTGCCTTCTTCAGCCATTCAGCGCGGGCCCAAGGGCTCCTTTGTTTACGTGGTGCAGGGCAATAAGGCCCTTGTCCGCCCGGTACAAACGGGCTGGACCAACAATACGCACACAGTCATAGATTCAGGCCTGCACGCGGGCGAAGTGCTGGTCATTGACGGTCTGGACAGGCTGCGTGACGGCATGCCCGTGAGCGTGGCACACGCGGAGACTGCGCCTTCCCCTGCGACCACGCCGACTTCGCCGAAACGCTGACACCCTCATGAACATTTCACGACTGTTTATCATGCGACCCATCGCCACCTCCCTGCTGATGCTGGCGATGCTGCTGTCCGGCTTATTGGCCTACAATCTGCTGCCCACGGCGGCCCTGCCGCAAATCGACTACCCCACCATTCAGGTTATGACCCTCTATCCGGGGGCTAGCCCCGAAGTGACCGCCTCCTCCATCACCGCGCCGCTCGAACAGCAATTCGGTACCATGGCGGGCCTGCAACAAATGTCGTCCGTCAGTTCAGGTGGGGCATCGATCATCACGCTGCAATTTGACCTCAGCCTCAATCTGGACGTGGCCGAGCAGGAGGTACAGGCCGCCATCAACGCAGCCAGCAACCTGCTGCCCACCGACCTGCCAAGGCCCCCTGTCTACAGCAAAGTCAATCCGGCAGATCCGCCCATCATGACCATTGCCGTAGCAACGACGGCCCTGCCCATGACCCGCCTGCACGACATGGTGGACACACGTCTCGCGCAAAAAATTTCGCAACTCACCGGTGTGGGTTTGGTAACCTTAAGCGGAGGCCAGCGCCCCGCCGTGCGGGTACAAATTAACCCCCGCGCGCTAAAAAATTATGGTCTCGTGCTGGCAGATGTACGCACCGCCATTGCCAACACCAATGTAAACACCGCCAAAGGGAGCTTTGACGGCCCCGAGCGCGCCGCCACTATTGATTCTAACGACCAACTTAGCTCGCCGGAAGACTACGGCAATACCATTATCGGCTATCGCGAAGGTGCGCCCTTGCGCCTTAAAGACGTGGCCGAAATTATGGAAGGTGCGGAAAACGCGCGACTGGCAGCCTTTGTAAGCCAAGAACTTAGCCACGAAAGCGTCAGTCTGGATACACGGGCGGGTGACGGCCCCCGTCTGGTTCCCGCCATCGTGCTGAGTGTGCAGCGCCAGCCAGGGTCTAACGTCATTGCCGTAGCCGACAGTATCCGCACCCTACTCCCCAAGCTCACCGCTACCCTGCCCGACACGGTGGAAGTACGCATTATTACTGACCGCACCCAAACCATCCGCGCCACGGTAGCCGACGTACGCGCAGAATTATTTTTAGCTATTGCCTTGGTCATTCTGGTAATTTACGCTTTTTTACGTAATGTTCCGGCCACTATTATTCCCGCACTGGCGGTACCGCTGTCGTTAATCGGCACTTGCGGCGTCATGTATTTGCTCGGCTATTCGTTAAACAATCTCACCCTCATGGCGATGACCATTGCCACGGGCTTTGTGGTGGACGACGCCATTGTGGTGATTGAAAATATCAGCCGCTATCTGGAAGAAGGCGATCCCCCCCTTGAAGCCGCCCTCAAAGGCGCGGGGCAGATCGGCTTTACCATTATTTCCCTGACCTTTTCGCTGGTAGCGGTGCTTATTCCGCTCTTGTTCATGGGAGATGTGGTGGGGCGCTTGTTCCGAGAATTTGCCGTCACCCTAGCGGTAACCATTCTTATTTCTGCCGTAGTCTCCCTGACCCTAACCCCCATGATGTGTGCTTATATTCTGCGCGCGTCCCAAAACTCCCCTCAAGAACCGCGCGGGGGCCTGTTTCAGGCCGTGCTCACGCTGTACACCCGTTGGCTTGACGTAATTTTGCAACATCAGGGCACCACGCTTGCCATTACCTGCACCACCCTCGTACTGACCATTTTTTTATACTACATGGTGCCCAAAGGATTTTTCCCCTTGCAGGACACCGGCATTATTCAGGGAGTGTTGGAGGCAGATCAGTCTATTTCCTTTGAGGCCATGAGCGCGCGCCAGCACGAATTGGCCGCCATTATTCTGCGTGATCCTGCGGTGGAGAGTCTGGTAACCTTTGTGGGGGTGGACGGCAACAACGCCACCTTGAACGCCTCGCGCCTGACCATCAAATTAAAAAAACTGTCCGCGCGGGACGAGCGGGCCGCCGCCATTGCCCAGCGCCTGAGTGCCGCCGTAGACCACATGGCGGGCCTGCAATTATATTTACAACCTGTGCAGGATTTGACCATTGAAGACCGCGTGAGCCGCACCCAATACCAATGCAGCCTTGAGGCCCTGACGCAAGAAGAATTGTCCACATGGGTGCCCCGTTTTGTTCGGGCCTTGCAAGCACAGCCCGCCTTGAAAAACGTGGCCCACGACCTCCAAGATAAAGGGAGCCAAGCCTTTGTGCTCATCGACCGCGACAATGCAGGCCGTCTTGGCGTGAGCGTGGCCGCCATTGACGCGGCCTTGTATGACGCGCTGGGGCAGCGTTTTGTCTCCACCATATTTACCCAAACCAATCAATACCGTGTGGTTCTAGAAGTGGCGCCCCAGTATCGCGTGGGGCCACAATCACTGGAAAATATTTTTGTGAAAGGCAGCAACAATGTACCGGTGCCACTGACCTCTATTGCACGGGTGGAAGAACGTAACACCATGCTTGCCGTCAATCGGCAGGGGCAATTTCCTGTAGCAACCTTGTCCTTTGCGCTGGCAGACGGCTACGCCCTCGGCGATGCGGTTAAGGCCGTCCGCACTGCGGAAGCAGAACTCCACATGCCTGCGGCACTGAACCTACGTTTTCAGGGCGCGGCACAGGCCTTTGTATCCTCCACCAACAATCAGGTATGGCTGATTATTGCCGCCATTATCACCATGTATATTGTGCTTGGGGTATTGTATGAAAGCTACATTCACCCCATAACCATCTTATCCACCTTGCCATCGGCGGGCGTAGGGGCTTTATTGGCTTTATTGGCGGCCCAAATGGATCTTGGCGTGGTGGGAATTATCGGGATTATCCTGCTCATCGGGATTGTCAAAAAAAATGCCATTATGATGATCGACTTCGCACTGGAGGCCGAACGTGTGGAAGGCAAAACCCCCCGTGCCGCCATTCGTCAGGCTTGTCTGTTGCGCCTACGCCCCATCTTGATGACCACCATGGCGGCGCTTTTGGGGGCCCTGCCCCTCATGATCGGCTGGGGCATGGGGGCGGAATTACGGCGCCCCTTGGGCGTGACCATGGTAGGCGGTTTGATCGTGAGCCAGGTGCTCACCCTGTTCACTACCCCGGTAGTGTATCTCTATTTTGACCGTTTCAGCCGCCGCTTGCGGGATTCCAAAGCCGCCCCCACGGCACGACAATCATAGGCCGCTCATGAGCACCGTAGCCCCCCCCCGCAAAACCTTGTTGCAAAAAGATTCGCTATGGAATATTGCCGCGCCCTTCATCCGACGGCCTGTTGCCACCACCTTGCTGACCCTGGCTATCACCCTTGCCGGAGTGGTGGCCTTTGTGCTGCTGCCTGTTTCGCCCCTGCCGCAAGTGGATTTTCCCACCATCCGCGTGTTTGCCAGCCTGCCGGGGGCCAGCCCCGAAACCATGGCTGCCACAGTAGCCACACCGCTGGAACGCGCCCTAGGACGCATTGCAGGCGTCACCGAAATGACCTCATCCAGCAGTCTCGGTTCCACCAATGTGATTCTGCAATTTGACCTGAACCGCGACATCAACGGGGCCGCCTCAGACGTGCAAGCCGCCATTAACGCGGCCCGTGCGGATTTGCCCACCATGCCGAGCAATCCTTCCTACCGCAAGATGAATCCTGCCGACGCGCCCATCATGATTTTGGCGGTCACCTCCCCCACCATGACCCGCCCGCAAATGTACGACGCAGCCTCCACCGTGCTGGCCCAAAAAATTTCGCAATTGGCTGGGGTAGGGCAAGTCATGGTCAGCGGGGCCGCTCTGCCCGCCGTGCGGGTAGAAATAAACCCCGACGCCCTTAATCAAAGCGGTATTTCACTGGAAAGTGTGCGTCAGGCCCTTGCCGCCAGCAACGCCCATTTACCCAAGGGCATGCTCGACAACACGCATAAACAATGGTTTGTAGGGGCCAACGACCAAGCCCGTAGCGCGGCAGAATTTCGCCCCCTGATTATAGCGGTCAAAGACGGCGTGCCCGTGCGTCTGGCGGACGTGGCGCTGGTGGAAGACGGCCCACAAGATTTACGCAACTTAGCACTGGACGGCGACCAGCCCGCCGTTTTACTCATCGTTTTTCGCTCGCCTGGGGCCAATATTATTGAAACCGTTGACCGCATCAACGCCATGCTCCCCCAATTAAAAAGTTGGTTGCCCGAAAGTGCCACTCTGCGCGTCACCATGGACCGCTCCCCCACCATCCGAGCCTCACTGAAAGAGGTGGAAAAAGCCATGGTCTGGGCCATGGCGCTGGTGGTACTGGTGGTTTTTCTCTTTTTACGTAACGGGCGGGCCACGCTTATTCCCGCCGTGGCAGCCCCAGTTTCACTTATTGGCACCTTTGCGGTGATGTATCTGTGCGGCTACAGTCTGGACAATCTTTCGTTGATGGCCTTAACCATTGCCACGGGCTTTGTGGTGGACGACGCCATTGTGGTGTTGGAAAATATTGTCCGCCATATTGAAAACGGCTCAACCCCCTATCGGGCGGCCCTGCGCGGCGCGCGCGAGGTGGGCTTTACCGTCCTTTCCATCAGCCTTTCACTGGTGGCGGTCTTTATTCCCATTCTGTTCATGGGCGGAATTGTGGGGCGCATGTTCCGTGAATTTGCGGTAGTGCTGTCCACTACAGTGCTGGTGTCCATGGTGGTTTCGCTGACCACTACCCCCATGATGTGCGCGCAGCTTTTGCGCCCCGTGGACGAAAGCCCGCCTGCGGCACCGTCATGGTTTTCCCGCTTTTCCGCACTGTGGGGAAATTTTCTGGACGCAATGCAGGAAGCCTATGCCCTCAGCCTGAACGTGGTGCTACGCCACAGCACCCTGACCCTGTGCGTACTGGGACTGACCATCGGCTTGAATATTTATTTATATACCATTGTGCCCAAAGGTTTTTTTCCGCAGCAAGACACAGGGCGAATTATGGGTTCCATCCGAGGAGATCAGAGCATTTCCTTTCAGGCCATGCAGCAAAAGCTCACAACATATGTGGATATTATCCGCCATGACCCAGCGGTGGAAACGGTTGCGGGCTTTACGGGCGGGGGGCAGCGCAACGGGGGCAGTATTTTTATTGCGCTCAAAGCCCTTAATGAACGCCAAGAAGCGGCCCCTAAGGTCATCGCCCGGCTCAATGCCAAGCTGTCCAAAGAACCGGGTGCGGCGGTATTTTTGATGGCCGCGCAGGACATTCGGGTGGGAGGGCGCTCCAGCCGGTCACAATATCAATATACCCTGCAGTCAGATAATCTGGATACCCTGCGCCTATGGGGTCAAAAGCTCCAAACCGCCCTCAAGCAATTGCCGGAACTCCAAGGTGTGGATAGCGATCTGGAAGAAAAAGGGCTGCAAATTACTTTAGATGTGGACAGAAACACCATGTCCCGCTACGGCGTAACCATGCAGCAGGTCAACGCCGCCCTGTACAATGCCTTTGGGCAACGCCAAGTGTCCACCATGTATTCCGACAAAAATCAATACAAAGTCGTACTCGAATTTGCCCCCCCGTGGTGGCAGGGGCCAGAAGATTTACAGCGCGTTTGGGTTGCGGCGCACGACGGTACACTGGTGCCGCTGTCCACCTTCACGCGCTACGCGCCCACGCACACCTCGCTGGCAGTGGCGCATCAAGGGCAATTTGCCGCTATTACGCTGTCCTTCAATCTGGCGCCGGGGGTATCACTTTCCCAAGCTACGGTGGCTATCAACACAGCCCGCCGTCAATTGCACATGCCCGCCACGGTCACGGCCAATTTTCAGGGCACAGCCCGCGCCTATGCCGATACCATGAAAAATCAGCTTCTGCTCATCGGGGCAGCGCTCATAACTCTCTATATTGTGTTGGGTGTGCTGTATGAAAGCCTGATCCACCCTCTGACCATTCTGTCCACCCTGCCCTCGGCTGGGGTGGGGGCCTTGTTGGCCCTCATGGCCTGCGGCAAAGAATTCAGCGTTATCGCACTGATTGCCGTACTGCTCTTGTGTGGCATCGTGAAAAAAAACGCCATTATGATGGTGGATTTTGCCATTGCCGCCACGCGTAGCCAAAACATGCCGCCCTTTGAGGCCATTTATACCGCCTGCATTCTGCGTTTTCGCCCAATCATGATGACCACCCTCGCCGCCATGCTCGGGGCTGTTCCTCTGGCTTTGGGGCAGGGGGACGGTGCCGAATTACGCACCCCTCTGGGGATTTCCGTGGTGGGAGGATTGGCGGTCAGCCAATTGCTCACCCTGTACACTACCCCCGTGGTCTATCTGTGTTTAGACCGCCTGCGTTTGCGCCTACGCACATGGTGGCGCAAGCCCCACCCCAATTCCCCAGCGGCGGTACATAAAGCCTAACCCAACAAAGTTCTCTGCCCTATTACGGACGTTTGAACACAACAAAGTGGGGGGTTTCATCCACAATACGCCATTCTTTCCGCACTCTTTGGGGAACAGAATACTTGGCGCGCGCGTAGCCATCGGCCTGCACCGTGTCCAATTGGTCGCGCTCCATAAACACCACGATGTCCTTGTCTACCAATAATTGATAAACTTCCTCAACACGCCCATTAATCTGCCAGTCCAGCAACCATTCTGAGGGGAAGGCGGGCTTATCATTGGTCAAAAAATACGCCATCGGAAAACCCGGTAAGGTTCGGTAATTGGGGCCATATTTCGCACGCAAGGCTTTCAATTCTTGCAGGGTTTCAAACATCTGCTTGTCCACATACACCCCACGCGCCTTGGAAAAAACCTCGCCCGCCGGATACGTCAAGGACGACAAAGGCATGGGCCGCTGCGGAAAAACATAGGGATATTCAAAACCCACCCGAAACATGAGCAAGCCCAGCACCAGCACTGTCCACGCGGCTACCCTGGGCGCCCCCCCCCACCGTGCGTACACAAGTACGAGCGAAAAAATGAGCGGTACTGCGAAAAAGGCGGGAATTTTATACCCGCCGCTCACCGCCACCGACCACGCCACAAGCAAGGCCGCCCCCAGAGCCGTGGAGCCACGCAATAGAGGATGTGGATAGGACAAGCCTGCCGCGTCCTGCGTTTGCAGATAATCTTGCAGAAACACGCGCGGAAAAAGGACACACAGCCCCCCCAACAACACCCACAAGGTAGGCCAAGATTCACCAAAGCCTATCCAAGCGTGTTGCACGCCCACCGTATGCATATAACGCGCGGCAATAATTGCTAAATATACCAGCACAGGTTGAAAAATCACGGGCGGATTTTGGGGGTGAGCGCTCCGGCGCTGCCAAATTTTCCACGCTGCCCATGGCAGAAGAGCCATAATGGGCAGCCACCATTCCTGAAATACATAAATATATATTCCGGCTTGCAAAGCCTCATCAATCGCCAGCGGCCCCGTGGTCAACGAACGAAAAGCCTCCCATGCCCCCACCGAACGCAAAAAAATCCACACCCCTATCCACAAAAGCGCAGAGGCTGCAAGGCAATATAGGGCATCGCGCTTACGTCCGCGCACATACCACAAGGCCACTGCCACCCCAAGGGGCACAAAAATATAGGATTGCTTGGTCAGCATAGCCAAACCTGCCAGCAGGCCCGCCATAATGGGTAGGCCCGCCACCCCCGCATACAGCGCCGCCGCCGCAAAAAAGATACCGTCAACGGTGTGCCAAGGCATGGCGGGGAAGGTATGCACGCCCCACACAAAACCTGCCGTAGCCAGCAAAGCCGTGGGCAACTCCATACGCTTAAAATCAAAAATTTTGCCCAAAAACAAGGCCGCGAGCCATGAGCTTGCCAGCATTTCAGCTATAAAACCCAGTTTACCCCCCAAAATAGTATACTTTTCTGGGGTCAGCGTCATCCACAGGGCATGCCAGAATAAAGGCACGGCGGGATTGATATAGAAAAAATCCCGATACGGGATTTCCCCCTGCACAATACGCCACGCATAGCCGTAAAAAAAACCAAAATCCGTCGTATCCATACCGTAGGGGGCATAAAACACCGCATAATACACGGGCACCAGCACGGCCATCACCACGGCAAGCCGTGCGGAACACTTTGTCAATAAGGGCATACACATTCCTCAGGCTCATGCGCCAATACAAATAATATCCATAGGGCTACCTGTCAGGCATTTCCCGCCCTCGTCCGTCACTTCAAAGGTATCTTCAACGCCTACCATACCCACGCCCGGAAGACCTATTTTAGGTTCAATGGCCAGAACCATACCCGCCTGCAAAGGCGCGTCAAAGCGCGGGGCCAACACGGGAAATTCGTCAATTACCAAACCAATACCGTGCCCCAGAAAATGCACTTTATTACCCATAAGACCCATAAAACCCTCAGTAAAACCTAATTCTTCCGCCTGTTTCTGGGCCGCGTGCCAAATGTCTGAAGGAATGGCCCCTACGCGCAAAGCGGCGGCAGCGCGGTGCTGTATACTCAGGCAGGCGTCCTGCGCTCGGCGAACAAGAGAAGGGACGCTGTCCGGCGTGCCAGACCAATAAAGTTGTGTTTTATCCGTATGATAACCTTCCAGCACAAAGCCAATGTCGAGTGCTAAGGGACTGTGCTTTTGCCAAACAGAACCCGCATAGCCCATAAAAGGTTGAGCGGGATGCTCACCCTTGAGGCCCAAAGGGCCGTTAAAATGACTGGGATAATTACCATTCTCGCCAGCGGCAATATGGCCTAAAAAGACGTCCTCGCCATAATTGCCCATACGGTTCATACCACTGTGCCCAAGTTCAAAAAAAATGCGCCACGACATATGGGCAATTTCGCGTTCTGTCAGGCCCGCGTGCAATACACACGGCAACATTTGCGTAAGGGCTTGATGATGCCGCCCCCCCGCGATGGACATTTTTTGCAGTTCCCACGGGCTTTTCACCGCCCGCGCCAACATAAGAGCCTGATCGCCGGGTACAAAATGGCACTCGGACAAACGCGATTGCAACAGCGTTGCCAGCGACCATGGCAGGGCGCTCATTTGCGCCGCCACCGTGCCGCGCAAGGGGCTGCCGCAATCCGCACACAGGGCGGGCACCTCACCGTAGGATTTGAACAGCCGCATATGCGTCAAAGGACTTTCCAAACGGCAACGCTCTATCCCTTTACGCGCCAAAAGCACAGGCTCACCCTCATGGGGCAGCCAGAGCATACCGTTGACAAGGCTAGCGCTCAAATAATAAAAATCCACCCGTGAAAAAACGAGCAGTCCCGTGGCTTCCGGGGCCACGGTGCGTAGGTGGGCAAGCACCGCGCGATGACGCGCGGACAATTCCTGCGGGCTGATTATTTCAATGCTTGTATGCACGGCGCTTCTCCTCACAGCTAAAAAATGCCTTGTCCGGTCTCTCTGTGCGTATATTACTCCCGTATTTACGATTGCTTGTCCCGAAAGGCAAGGGGTGAAACACCACTGTAAAGATTGCACTCAGATTTCATTAATGATAGTATATGGAAATATATACTTTGTTTTCATCTGGGAGGAATTTCCATTGTTTGATGAAACCTTGCGCGACAGGCTGCTGCATACCCGCACCATTGCCATTATAGGTGCCAAAGATACTGCGGGTCAGCCCGTGGACAGTGTGGGCCGTTATCTCATGGCGGCGGGTTACACGGTGTACCCTGTGCACCCGGTGCGGCGCACGGTCTGGGGTCTGCCAAGCTACGCCAGCCTTGCGGGCTTGCCTTGCGCTGTGGATATGGTCAATCTGTTCCGCGCACCGCAATTTTGTGCGGATCACGCCCGTGAAATTCTGCAACTGACGTGGAAACCGCACTGTTTTTGGATGCAACTGGGCATCCGCTCCCCCGAGGCCGGTAGGTGCATGCAGCAAGCGGGCATTGCCGTTGTAGAAGATAGGTGCATCATGGTAGAACATCGTAAACTTTTGGGAGAACAGGCATGAACGCCCCTGTATTTGACTGCCGCATGTGCGGAATCTGTTGCGAAGGCAAGGGCGGCATTGTGGTTAGCCCCACGGATTTACCTCGTATTTGCACCTTTTTGCACCAAAGTCCTGAAGAATTTTCCGCCCAATACGGAGAAATGCACAATGGCAAGCTGAAAATCCGCACTGGAGACGACGGCTTTTGCGTTTTTTTTGTGCAGGGCAAGGGCTGTTCCGTCCATGTCGCTAAACCCGATATCTGCCGTGCGTGGCCCTTTTTCCGAGGCAATATGGTCGATTCTGAAAGCTTCACCATGGCAAAAGAATTTTGCGCTGGCATCCGCGCCAACG
>JAVVPD010000038.1:11012-19395 GCA_036655975.1 Desulfovibrionaceae bacterium
CCAAGCACCAAGACTTTGTTACCGAAGGCCGTGCCTATTTGAAAGAACAAGGCCTGAGCGCCGAAAACCCCCTCACCGAGGCCAATGCGCTCATAGGCATACAGGCATGAAACGTGCGCGCCAGCTTCCGCTCAAGGACTGCTACCGCCTGCTCCAAGTAAAGAAAGGGGCCACGCTGGACGAGGTTAAACGCGCCTACCGCCAGCGCGCCTTTGAGTTGCACCCTGATCTCAACCCTGGCATCCCAGATGCGGGCACCCGTTTTCAGCATTTGAACGAGGCCTATGTAACCCTCAGCCACATTCTTCACGCTGAGGAAGAAGCCGCTTCGGCCAAGGCACGAGCCTACGAAGCTGCCGCCAAAGCCAAGGAATACGCGCGGGAACAGGCACGCGAGCAAGCCCGCCAACAGGCTTGGGGCCAAGCCCGCGAAGAAGCGTGGGAGCAGGCCCGCACCCAGACAAGAGAACAAGCCAAAGCCAACGGACGCACCGCCAACGAAGCCTACACGCAAGAAAAAGCCCGTGCCGAAGCCGCCAAGGCTGCAGAAGATGCCCGGGCCGCCGAAGAACGCCGTCTTAATGCGGAAAAAGCCCAAGCCGAAGCCCAAGCTGCCGCTCAAGCTGCCGCCGCCAAAGCCGCCGCTGAATCCGAAAATACGGCTGAAAATACTAAGGAAGACGTGCTGCGCGACCTGCTCAAAGACCCTTTTGCGCGCCGCGTATTTGAAGATATTTATAGTGAAGTGCACAAACAGAAACGCGACCAAAAATTTGAAGCCGCGAAGCCTGAGCAGCCTCCAGTCCCCCCAAAGCCCCGTAAAATTCAGATGGAATGGGGCAATAACAAAATGAGCCTTGATTTTACGCACGGCGTAACTGGGGTTATCAAGGGCTGGCTACGCAATCAGATTGATGAAGAACAGAGCTTTAAATTTCCCGCATCCAGCCTCATCCCCGGCGCGCGTCTGCGCTTGCAGATTCGGCGCGGCCTCTCGGGAGAGCTTACCACCGTAGAAATTACCCTGCCCCCTGATTTTATCGTAGGTAAGCCCGTGCGCCTGAAGGGCCTTGGTAAACGCATCGGTCCGTGGCAAGGAGATCTCTACCTCACCATTGAGCCCCGCTAAAAATCTTTCCGCAATTTCTTGTTTGGCGTATTCCAAAGCGCTAGAGCCTTTATTTCCTCCCCCTACAGTACAGACACATCCTTACAGTGTTGAGTGCTGCCGCTTCGCTGTGGATCAAACGCGATGAAGAAAAAAATAAGGAGGCGCAGCAACTACCAACATAAACCAGAACAGCCTCCTCTTGCTGCAAGACCCCCAGTGCAAGGAATAATTGCACTGGGGGTTCTTGCACACCTGTCTGTCAAACATCACGCAAAAGGCCCCTCTGAGGCCGCGTATCACCCCTTGCTTACGACTTGCAGTGGTGAATTGTCATTTATTCCCAAGGGGCGTAGGCATAGACCAATGCATAGCTGCACGGAGGGCGCCCATGCTAATTTTTCTGACCATGCTCTTGTTGGGTGGAATACTAGGATTTATCGGCGTGGGTGGCGCGGGCATTATGATTGCCGTGCTCACCGTAATCTTTGGCATCCCTGTGCATACGGCTTTGGGGACATCACTGGGGGCCATGGTTTTTACCACTTTTTCTGGTGTCTACAGTCATTGCCGTGAAGGTAATGTGGCGTGGCGCATCGGGAGTATTGTGGGAATTTTTGGGGCCAGTGGCGCTTTTTTCGGCGCACGGCTTTCCGCGTATATACCCAGTGATCGGCTTGCCGTATTTACGGGCATCGTTATGCTCTTTTTTTGCGCCCTCATCTATGTCCGCATTTTTCATCAAAAAAGTCGCCTTTTCCAACTCCGCATCTTTCAAACAAGGCCTTCAGGCCTAAAATTTTGGCTGTTAGCGGCGGGGACAGGCCTGTTCAATGGTCTGGTTGCGGGGACATTTGGCGTGGGATCTGCCCCACTCATTCAGCTAACTTTACTGGTAATTTTCAATATTTCCCTGTACCAGACTGTGGGAACCACCATGCTGGTTATTTTTCCCATCGGGCTGCTGGGAGGCCTAGGTTTTCTCACCGCAGGCTATCTTGACGCAGGGCTGTTCACCCAAGTGGTGTTGGGACAAATAATCGGCGCGTACATCGGTGCCAAATTCACTCGGCTGGCCCCAGTTATACTCTTAAAAATCACCATGCTGCTCGTCCCCGCTGTGGGGGGCTTGAGCATGATTATTTTTAACCTATTCCGTTGTTGAACGGACAACTTCAATAATTTGAGGAATTTTACGCATTTCTTCAATAATTTGATAAAGTTGTCCTGCATTGCTGATTTCTATAGTAATGTCCATTTCACTACGCCCATCAACCATGCTTCTGGAAGTAAGGGATTCGATATTCACATTATCCTTTGCCAACAATTGCGCCACCTGTGCCAGCACACCACGTTCGTTCTTGCAAAACAGATGAATACGGGCTTGATAGGGTTTGTCTTCTTGCCCATCCCAATGCACAGAAATCAGACGTTCCGGCTCCATATTGGGCACATTCGCACAGTCCACGCGGTGTACGCTGACACCAAGCCCTCGGCTGATGTAGCCAATAATGGCATCACCGGGCACAGGATTACAACATTTGGCAAAACGAACCAGCACACCGTCCACACCGCTCAGGCTCACGCCGTCCGTTGTTTTGGTTTTACCCTTGACGGGCGCGGGACTTTCCACAGGAGCTGGCGGAGCCACGGCTTCAGGGTGCAACACCGCATACAGTTTATTAAGCACCTTACGCGGTGTGTGGTGAGCATAGCCCACAGCAGCCATAAGCTCATCCACAGCGTCAAAATTCATATCTTGAGCCACAATGCTCATTTCCCCATCTTTAATGGCTCTATGAACATTGAGACCGACCTTGCGGCCTTCTTTTTCGAGCATTTCACGGCCCAAGGCCAAAGCGCGTTCGCGTTCTTCCGTGCGTAAATAGTGCTGAATGCGGCTACGGGCTTTGGCTGTTTTAACCAGCTTGAGCCAATCACGGTTAGGATGACGCGAAGGATCCGTTATAATTTCAACAGTATCCCCATTTTTAAGCGGCGTCCCCAAAGGCACCAGCTTGCCGTTAACCTTCGTGCCCGCGCAATGGTGCCCCACCTTGGTGTGAATATGGAAGGCAAAATCCAAAGGCGTTGCGCCTTCGGGGAGTTCCTTCACATCGCCACGCGGGGTATAGATGTAGACTTCATCTTTAAACAATTCAAGGCGGAGTGAGTGCATGAACTCTTTAGAATCTGTCTCGTCGCGCTGGCGCTCAAAAATTTCGCGCAACCACGTAAATTGTTCCAAATCTTTAGGATTAACCCTTCCGCCTTCTTTATACAGCCAGTGGGAAGCCACGCCGTGTTCGGCCTGCCGGTGCATGTCTTCCGTACGAATCTGAATTTCAATGCGCTCACCCTCAGGGCCAATAACGGTGGAATGCAAGCTCTGATAGCCGTTATTTTTGGGGGTGGAAATATAATCTTTAAAGCGCCCGTACACGGGTTTCCACTGGGAGTGCACCAGCCCCAGCACGGCGTAGCAATCGCGCACATCATCCACCAGCACCCGAAAGGCCATGATGTCGTGCATTTCATCAAGGGTGAGCGATTGCTGCATCATTTTTTTATGGATGCTGAATTTATGCTTAATGCGCCCGCACACAGTGCCACGGATGGCATTGCTTGCCAGCAGACTTTCCAGCCGCGTAACCACCTTGCTGATGATCTGCCGCTCCACCACCTGATTGTCATCTAACCATTGAGTAATCTGCCCATAAACATCGGGTTTAAGATATTTGAAGCTTAGATCTTCCAATTCCTGCTTAAGCCGATACAGGCCCAGACGATTGGCAAGGGGTGCGTAAATATCCATGGTTTCTTGGGCAATGCGGCGTTGCTTATGCAGTTTTTGAAAATCTAAAGTCCGCATATTGTGCAAGCGGTCAGCCAGTTTCACCATCAGCACACGAATATCGTGGCTCATGGCGAGAATCATTTTACGGATATTTTCGGCCTGCGCTTCTTCCTTAGTGTCAAAGGGAATCAGGCTAATCTTGGTCACTCCGTCAACAATATCAGCCACATCTTCGCCAAATTCGTCGTCCAATTCTTCAATGGTGGCCTTGGTATCTTCCACTGTGTCGTGCAGCAAAGCTGAACACACGGTGGCCTCATCAAAACCCATGGAGGCGAGAATGTTGGCAACGGCAAGAGGATGCGACAAATAGGGTTCACCCGAAAGCCGTGTCTGCCCCGCATGGGCGGCAGCAGCAAACACATAGGCTTTTTGAATCAACTCTGTGTTGGCTTCAGGAGTTTTAGCAAGCACCTGATCAAGTATTTCTTGAATGCGTATCATGAAACACAACATCCTTAGGGGTGATATTTTTGCCGTGCGGCAGGCACCCACCATTTATCAAAATTATACATAATGCCCGCCAAAGCGGGTTTAATACCGTGAAAACGCGCTTGCACCACGGGCAAAGCATAAGGCACAAATAAAAAACAATAAGGCTGATCCGCATGCATAATTTCCTGCACTCTGTCGTACAAGACTTTGCGCCGGGCCATATCTGGGGTAGCGCGGGCTTCCACAAGCAGGGCGTCCACCTCGGCATTACTATAGCGAGTAAAATTCAGCCCACCGGGTTTGGCTTTAGAAGAATGCCAAACATCAAAAATATCGGGATCTTGGGTAATTGTCCAGCCCATAATCACCGCGTCAAAACGGCCCGTATTTATAAATTCTTTAATAAATGCAGCCCATTCAACCGTACGGATACGCACTTCAATACCCACAGTTTTCAATTGGGCCTGAATAACCGTAGCAGCCAATATTCTTTGTTCGTTACCTTGATTTGTCAGGATGGTAAAGGCCAAAGGCTTGCCGTCTTTTTCCACAACACCTTTGCCCTTTTTGTCCGTAAAGCCCGCTTCTCGCAGCAATTTTTGAGCCTTAGCCACGTCTTGCTGCACCGGACTAATATTGGTGTTATAGGCCCAAGTACCGGGTTTATACGGGCCGAAGGCGGGCACGCCCTCGCCCAGCAGCACTCCTTTAATAATATCGTCCCGACTGATGGCGCATGAAATTGCCTGTCGCACCCGCACATCTTGAAACACGGGATGTTGTAGATTAAAACCCAAATACACATAACTTGCTGAAAGATATTTGTATTTTTTAAAAAGTGTGTCCCAAGGTTCCCCGCTGGTCTGGCGCAAATATTGCTGTGGGGTCAAACCCATAAAGTCGAGTTTCCCCGCCTTGGTTTCCAAAAACATTGTTGAAATATCAGGAATAATTCTATATATTACTTCATGTATATAGGGGCGACCTTCAAAATACGTGGGCGAAGCCGACAGACGGATACGCGTTCCCGCCTCCCACGATTCCAATCGGTAAGGCCCCGCGCCCACGGGCTTACGCGAAAATTTTGTGTTATGAATATCCTGACCTGCCAGAATATGCTTGGGCAAGATCGCGCTCATCCATGAAATCAATGCTCTGGCAAAATAGTGCTCATAGCGCACTTCAAAGCTGTAGCGGCCTGTTTTTGTAAACGTCTTCACCGCCATAAAATCTTCGGCATAGGGGCTGGCGGTTTGCGGGTCAGTAACCAATTTCCACGTAAATTCCACATCATCCGCCGTAAGCTCCGTACCGTCTTCCCACAAAATGCCCTGTCGTAGAGTAAAACGCAACAAGCGGCCCTCGTCCAAAACCTCATAGGATTGCGCGGCAAAAGGCTCAATTTCAAGATCTTTAGAATAGCGCAGTGGGGCCACAAACAGCAAATCTGAAATTTCGTGCGATGTAGCGTCGGACGAAAGATAGGGAATAAGGTTAGAGGCTTCCCCAATACTCCCAAAAATAATCCGATCCCCATAGGCAGGAACATCCGCCTGCCGCACGGCGGACGGATCAGCCGCAGCATAGCCCCCCGTACACAGTGCCACCCAAAGGCAGATACTCCCCCAAATATATCGCGCTCCAAGCGTGTTCTGAAATTTATTTTTCATATAATCCCTTAATTTTTTTAAATTTGAAAATTTTTATCCCAAAGAACAAGAATTAGTGTTCATGACCCTTGAAAATTCCATGAGCATACGCTATCTTCAATACTTCGCTTCTGCCAGTTGTACTATGTACCACTATTCACAAGCCTTCTCGTATTTATGACGAGAATTTATACCGTATAGTATCGCAATGCGACCGAGCGTCCTTTGCGAGGAGTTATTTCATGACATTAGCTGAAAAAAATGCCGTGCGCTCGCTTATTCAAATTTTTGTGAACGATACTGTTCCCGAATATATTCGGGACAGTGGGCAGTATATACTGTCTGAGGACGGGGTGCAAAAGTTAAATATTCGGGAAGAAGGCGAAATTTGGGACTTGGAAGGCACCCTACAAGGGGAAGACTTTCAAGTATATTCTCCCAAATTGTTTTTAAACTTGACTGAGCGCACAGTCAATTTTCAATGTAATTGTTCAGACGCCTTTACGGGAGTATGTATCCACGTGGCGGCCGTAGCCCAAAAAGTTCTGTCGGACTTTCGCGCCGAGGATGCGGGGGTATTAGAAGAAGTGCCCAATCCGCGTTCGGATTGGAAGCAGAGTTTTCGCGCCTTTTTTTCCACAGATATGGAGCCAGAACCCGGTCGCCACTATCTTATTTTTCGTTTTCATCCTGAGCCTGGCCGTTTATTGGTAAGTTTTTACCGAGGCCGCCAGAATAAAACGGGCATTTCCTCAGTGCATACGGAAATCACCCTTGAGCATATTTTGCGTAATCCCGAATGGTGCGAACTTTCCCCCCAATTGCCCCAAGTGGTGCGCCAAATAGGGCAGCATCTCGATTATTACGGGCACCGAGTAGAAATTCCCGACGGTCTTGTTTCATGGTTTTTTTGGGCTTTACGCAAAGAATACTATCTTATGTGGCGCGAAACAGACAAAATATGCCGCATCGAAAGTACCCCCTTTGCCCTAAAGCTCAAGCCCGACCTGAGCGAAGAAGGTTTCAACTTTAAAGTCCTCTTGCAGCGTGAGGGGCGTCAGGCTTTGTCCATTATGGATGCCCAAGAAGAAGAAATTACCTTCCACGGTCAAATGCCATTATGGGTGTGTTATAACAACAGTTTTTATCCTGTACAGACGGGCCTGTACCCGCAATTGGTGCACGATCTTGTCTACGCCCGCCCGGTGGTGCCGCAGGAAGAAATCTCAGAATTTCTGGACCGAGTGTGGACACGCCTGCCTGCCTCGGAACTGTACGAGCCGGAAACCTTTCTCAAGCTTATGGAGCCGGTCTTTCAGCCTGCCACGTATAATCCAAAACTTTTTTTGGACGAAGAAGGCAGCCTCTTAACCCTAGAAATTGAAAATATTTACGAAACCATTCACGGTGAACAATCTCTGGGCGGGCCCAACCCCGACTTCCAGACCGGCAGCTACGCCTACAGCGGCACCACCTATCTTATTCGCCGTCATCAGGACGAAGAAGCAGATTTATGGTTTCTCGAACCGGAAGAAGCTATCGCCTTCCTGCTGGACAGTTACCCCACCTTGGTGGACAATTTCCGCGTTTTTGGTGAGAAGGCTCTTACCCGCTACAAAGTGCGTGCCTCACAGTCGGTCATCACCGCCACCGTGGAAAGCAACGAAAAAGATAAATGGTTTAATCTTGATATTAATGTGGAATACGATGGGCAGTCCGTATCATTGGAAAAGATCTGGAAGGCTTGGATTAAGGGCAAACGCTATGTGCAATTGAAAGACGGTTCTTACACGAGCCTGCCGGAAAGTTGGCTCCAAAAGATGGCCCATAAACTCAACGCTCTTGGACTAGACCCCTCCAAACCGCCGCAACAAAAATTCAAACAATTTGAAGCACCTGTTTTGGACAGCCTGTTGGACGACCTGCCCAATGTGCACACGGATTCCTTTTGGAATAAATTGCGCGAAAAAATCAGCAGTTTTGAAGAAATCCGTCAGATTGCCCCGCCTAAGGGCCTCCACGCAGACTTACGCGCCTATCAAAATCAGGGGCTTTCCTATCTTAACTTCCTGTCAGAATACGGTTTTGGGGGAATTCTGGCAGACGAAATGGGCCTTGGTAAAACAGTGCAAACGCTGGCCTTTATCCAGCATATGATTGAAAATAAGCTCACCGGGCCCAACCTGATTGTCGTGCCCACCTCAGTGCTGCCAAACTGGGATCGCGAAGCGGAAAAATTTGTTCCCAGCCTGCGCCGCCTGATTATTTACGGCACCCGCCGCGAGGGTATGTTCAAGCAAATCACCAATTCCGACATCATTGTCACCACCTATG
>JAVVPD010000039.1:0-18493 GCA_036655975.1 Desulfovibrionaceae bacterium
AGCCCCGCGTACACGCATTACGCGTTTTCCATTTCCCAGCAAGACTTCCCCGCCTTTGCCGCCCGCCTGCGCGCCGCCGGCGTGCCCGAATGGCAGCAAAACCGCAGCGCCGGCGATTCCCTGTATTTTCTCGACCCGGACGGCCACCGGCTGGAAGCCCATGCTGGCAGCCTTGCGCAGCGGCTGGCGGCCTGCCGCGCAGCGCCGTATCAGGGCATGGTGTTCGAGGATTGAGAGCGGCAAGATCGCATATTCAGTAAATTTATTAAATTCATTATAAAACAAAAAATGCAAGCGCCGTTGCTGTGAAAAAACACTGTCACGCCTCGATACACCTCTGATAACCTTGCTTTTAAGACTTAATCAGGCTGACAAGGTTCCATCCATCAATCGGCAAATTTGCCACATTTTATTGTATAAATAAAAATATTGATTGAAAATAGTTAACATTTATTTGGCAAATTCACTAAAATCGATGACGCATCAGGAAATTCCCAATGATGCATGATCAGTTTTGAGGGCAAACCCGTCGAAAGGCGGGGACGCAAAGCCACCGGCCTACCGCGCGCAAGCGCCACGGCAGCGGGGCTGCCAATGCAGGGCCGGGACCGCCAGCGCGCGGCGCCAGCCTGGAAGCATTGTCGAGATGTGGCCCTCGCCCAACTCGGAGAGTTTCGCCATGAAAAAATTCATTCCCCCGCATCCCCGCCACGGGCGTTTGCTGCTGGGCGCCACCGCCGCCCTCCAGCTGGGCGCGTGCGGCCCCGGCCAGGAGACGACGGCGCCGCCCGCCGCCCTCGCCACGCTACCCGACACTCTTTCCCTACACGACGCTCTTCCGCTCTACGGGATTGAGGGCGGCGCAGCGCACGGGCACGGGAAAAAAGCGCTTGGCCTCAGTAAAAGGGGGCAGGCAAACGTGTACCAGTTCGAGTGTTTGCCCGCTGAGTGCTCGGTGTAGAGCGGCGGTGGCGGCGGCGGTGGCGGCGGTGCCGGTGGTAAAACCTTCACGGAGCACGGGGCTATTCATGCGCGTTTTTGGGGGCTGCACAGGCGCATCATGGCCCGCAGATATTCTTCGTGACGGTCAAGGTAGAAGGCCAGAGGGCGGGCGAAATTGCGACCGACCAAACCTTCTACAAAGAGCCGGCTGACTTCTTTTTCGCGGATCAGCACCAATTGCGATCGGGCCAGAATAATGCGTTCTTCTTCAGACATATCTTTGACAATGGCGCGCAAAGCGTCCTGCGCGCGGGGCTGGTAAAGCCAAAAATACATCAGATCAAGCGCGTTGATAATGGTTTCGGTTTCGATGCGGCTCTTGCCTGCCTCGGTGCTGCACATGAATTGTTTGGTTTTGGCAAGAATGGCAAGCCCATCTTCTTCAGGAAACAGCAATTCTAGGCGCGTGTAGGTATCAAACAATTGGCGTAACTTTGTGCGGTAATCCCAAGCCCGCATCCGCATATTGTTTTGGCGGTCGGCAAAACCTTCAATAATGGCAGCCACGCTGTCGGAAGCGGTTTTAGAGATAATGGCTGCCCCCGGTTGGAGCAATAGCAGGGGGTCTGCCACGCCCAAGGCCGACATGATGTCGAGCAGCAGGGTACTGTACAGCACGGATATGGGAATAGCCAAAGCCGAGCGAAACATGTTGCCGATGATCGCCTCTTTGGGGAGGCCGCGATAGACACTGTGTGAACTCAAATAAATGCCATTGGCAATGGAAATAAAGGTGTAGACCAGCACCGGATGGTTGCCCACCGTGTAGCCCAAAAATTCTTGCAGAAAAAGCAGGCGTACCCCCAGTTCCAGTAACACCACTGAAAAACCCGTGTACATGAGCGAATCGCACAATCGCGACCAACTCACATGGCTACGCCAGCCCAACAGGGTGGAGTGGTAAAGCCCCTGTCCGGCCATGACTGATTGGACGATATTGCGGAAACAGGTGATGGCAAACCAGATGGCTGGGCCAAACCAGGCCAACACCCACCACGATTGGGTATACTGGAAGGCGCACACTGCCGGAATGAAGCCCGCCAGCACCTTCAGAAAATTGCGTAAGCGAGTGTTCAGATAAAATTGGTTGGGGGGCAAGGGGGACAGGGCCAGTGCCGTATGGTTTTGTTCCAGCACTTTGCGTTGTGCCGTCAGGGTACCCCCTAGAGGAGCGATATTGCCGTTGTGCTGCACCACGGTGGTGGAAGAATGGGAAATCCACGCGTGTTCCTTGCTGTACCCAAGTGCCCTGCAACCGGGAATTTTGCGTAGCAGTCTGGTGAGGGGCAGGCCCAAGCGGGGGTCTGCCAAGGGTTTGTAACTAATAACTTTATGTATTTCAACTTGAATGGGAATGGTGACGTCCATGCAAGCTTGGTGTGCACAATAGCGCTGCCCCCGAGGGGTCAGTGTTTCGGGAAAGACCATCCCCATGCCCAGAGTCTTGTGTGAGCGGCTGGTGGAGTCGGTGCCAATGCGCGACCGCAGGGGAACAGCCTTATAAAAGCTTTGCAACACCGGTATGTTTCGTAATATGGCCCGCAACTGGGTGCAACGGTCTTGATTGTCGGGCAGGCCTTTTTCTTGTTGCCATTTGAGCATGTCGCGGATAATGCGCTTTAGGCGCGGCGCGGAGCCATGATTGATGGCTTGTTGCAGGCGGTTGATTTCGTGCAGATGGGTAAGCTTATTTTCGTGCCATTCCTTGAGGTTAAAAATCTCTAAATGACTGATCAGGCCTTGACATTGCCACAACAGTTCCAGCACATCTTCGGGGGTCAATTGGGCAAGGTTCAAAATGATGCGGTGACCGCTGTTCAGGCTGGACAGCCAATTGAGCAATACCATGGGGGACAAACGCAGTAATTCTGGCGTTTCCGGTGTGATAATAGGCAATTGCATAGGCTGCAATGCTGGATTTTTTTCGGGAATAAGCCACGTGTCGTGAATAATGGACAAGTCAAGCGTGGCAAGAAGTTCCAATTTGTGGTCGATATCGTTGCGCTTGGTCGCATCGGTCTCCATGCTTTTCCATTCGCGCAGGGTTACGGCATGCTTTTTGAGCACTGGCGAAAGCATGGTGAAAATATATTCCGCAAGATGCAGAATGGAGGCCTGCCCATGCCCGACAAAGGCGCGGAATTCTTCATCAATCAGTGGTGGTAGGGCGATGTCTAATTCTTCTTCCAGGCTGAAGCGGTGGTGGGTGTTCCATTGTTTCAGCACGTCAAAAACATAGCGCTGTTGCCACAGGGAGGCTTCGCGCCCTTTGTCCATCAGGTCGCGGACTGCCGGATCTGCCAAAAATTCTAAAAATCCGTCCGTATCCGCAAAGCCGCGCGGTACCCAGATAAAATGTACATAGCGGCCCCGAAATACGGCAGAATATTCCATACCCACGCGCACGGAAATACCCATAATCGTTGCGGCTTCAACCACTTCACGGGCGGCTTCGGTATCCACAAAATTATAATAGATGACCGTCAGGTGTTTTATGCCCTTAATCCATGCGTCCATGATCAGATGCGTGGGGTTTTTGCGGCCCTTGGTATTGGCGTCGTGGACGTGGTGGTCAAAGGACAGTTGGCTCCAGTCTTCGGGCATTTCCACCAGATGGTACCGGTTGAGCAGGCGCCGGATAACCCGGGGATTGCCCGTGGTGGCCCGTCGAAATTCGTGGGCCAGTTTGAGCTGCGTCAATTCGTTACCGTGGGCGCGCACCAGTTCTTTCATCACCTGAATGAGCACTCGCGCGGTGTTACGGCGTAAGGTGGTTCCAGCGCTATTGAGCACTTCGTCATACAGGGCGCGTAGGGCATGCAAGCGGTCTTCAGCCTGTCCGGCCTTAAGGCTGCCCAGCAGTTTTACCACGGCTTGGGCCACGCGCATTTCTAGGGAAATGGACAAAGCCTTGATGCCGTGGGGGTGCAAGCTGGCGTCAAAGATATTGTGTTCCGTGTGGGGATCGTCGCGTGCATTGATGACCCTGTTTACAAGGGTGAGCAATTCACGATCCTGCTTGTCAAAATAAAATTTATTCCACCACATGGTTCTATTTCCGTTAGGCTCAATCAAAAGTTTATGCTTGGGGGAGGGGGCCTTCAATGTAGACCGTGCCTTCGGCAACTAAGGTCACAGGCCCATCGATACGCATACAGGAGGTGTGCGGCAGGTACGAGACACACAGAGCCGTCCCGCTGGGTTGCCACAGTGTATAGCGCGCGTCTTTTTCTGGCAAGGGGGGGCTTTGCAAACGGTGCAACAGCAGTGCACAGGCCATGGCGCCGGAACCGCACGAGCTTTCATAGCATGCACTGTGCAGCGCGCGTACCCACACAATGGGGCGCATACGCACAGCTTCCCCCTGTTTTTCCCACCAGATGCACCCTACGGCGTCGTGGTGTTCCAGCGCAAAACGCTGCCGCAGGCGGGCGGCGTCTGCTTGCCATTGCGCGGAGAGTGGATGCTGGCTTGCGTCAATCAATATATGGGCGATACCGGGCAAAACGACAAGGTTAATGCCGGGTTCCAGCGGCTGACAGCAAACAGAATTGGGCAGAGGAACCAGCGCGGCGGACTGCAAACAACGCTGCTCGGGCTGTTGGGGGGGCTGCACTTCTAAACGGATGGGGCTGTCGAGGCCTGAGATGCACGCCGTACCATAGAGCATGCCGTCTGTAGCGTTGGGGCGTGGTCGGAGCAGACCGTGCAGGGCCAGCAAGGCACCGAGGGAACGTGTGGCGTTGACACAAAATTCTCCCCCCGCCATACGGAGCGAAGGCGTGTGCAGATCAATAAATCCTACTTGTTCTGCGTACAGATGGAGCGGGTTCAGCAGCGTGTTTGCCACGTATTCTTGCTGGCAAGGGCTGAGTCCGGCAGCGGGCAGCAGAAGGGTGGGATTGCCGCCCGGGCTGCATTTAAAAAAAGATAGAGTGGGCATACTAACAGCACTCTAGCCTTGGGAAAGGTAGAAAAAGCGTTTTATTTCCCGACGGGTCAGGGCAATCCTGTCGAACAGGTAGCCGAAAAAGCACGCGAGTACGGAAAGGACGCCCAAGGAGCTTGCCACGATCAACGAAGGGAAGCGGGGTACCAAACCGTCTTGCCAATAGGTGGACAGGATAGGGAGAAACAGCACAACAGCCCCCAGTGCCGACAGTGAGGCCAAAGGGCCGAAGAGCAGCATGGGCCGCTCAGACAGTACCAGACTGAGAATTTGTTTGGCAATACGGTAGCCGTCACGGTAGGTACTCAATTTACTCACAGAGCCATGGGGGCGTTCCGCATAGACTGTGCGAATTTCTCCAATAGCAACGCATAATTGCAGTGCGTGGACGGTCAATTCTGTTTCCGTTTCAAAGCCTGTGGTATGCGCGGGGAAAGATTTGACGAAACGGCGGGAAAAAGCCCGGTAGCCCGAGAGAATATCGGTGAACGCCCGCCCGAAAATAAGCGCGATGGTCTTGGTGAAAATGCGGTTGCCCAAGGTGTGCCCCCTCCGATAGGCCTGTGTACTGGTGGCATCGCGGCAGGCCACCACCATATCTTTTTGTTCGTCCCACACGGCGTGCACCAAAAGTGGGGCGGCGCTGGCGTCATAGGTGGCGTCGCCGTCCACCATAACATAGACATCAGCGTCAATGTCCGCAAACATGCGCCGGACAACATTACCTTTCCCTTGCAGCGGCTCCTGACGAACCAAAGCATGGTTGGCTAGGGCTATGGCACTGGTGCCGTCTGTAGAATTGTTGTCATAGACATAGATGGCTGCGTCAGGAAGAAAGCGTCTGAAGTCCTGAATGACCGTGGCAATAGTCGTGGATTCGTTGTAGCACGGAATACAGACGGCAATGCGTGGATCCTGTGTCATGTGTAGGTCGCCCCTCAAAAGTTTATACATGCGTATCCCTGTGGAATGCATCGGCGTATTTTTCGGGAATACAGGTGTGAATGCGCGGAATACGTACAAAAATTTATCGGACTGCGCCCCTTTCGTCAAGGTTTTGCCGACTTCAGTGTCGGGTGTGCTGCGGCGTTGCTTTTTGTGGTGTTATGGGGTAAGGCTCGAAAAAATATGTATATATACCTCCTAAAAAAAGCTATTTGAGCGGCCTATGTCCTATTGCTGTAAAAAATATTGGAAAGATTTTGTGCTGGTGCTGTGCTTGGCTGTTTTTGCCGCATTTGTGCAGCACGGGCGTATGGGGGCCTCGATAGACGGTATTGATCTGGCCACAGATCAGGCCATGTATACCTCAATGATCGCCGCGCGGATGATGCCCGAAGCCTTCACCGCCGACGCGTTTTATTCCAATACGCAGATTTTGGATATCTACCGCCTGATTCACTTTCCGCTGATTGAAGCACTGGTGGAACAGGGGAAATTTGGGCTTGCGTATTTGAAGCTGACGGGGGCGCACGTATTTTTGCACTACCTGAGCTTTTATTTGTTAGGCATGCTGTTGTTGAAAAAACGCTGGGCGGCGCTGTTTTTTACGGTGCTGATGGGGCAGGCTTATTGGATTCCATGGGGTACCTATTGGGGCTGTGGTTATCTGGACTATTCGCCCCGGGTCACTTTTTCAGCCCTGTACGGTTTTTTGCTGTGTGCGGCTTTGCGCGTATGGGATAAACCCCGCTGGTGGCCGCTGGTACTTTTTGCGGCTGGGCTGATGGTCTATGTGCACGCTATCAGTGCCGTGCCGGTGCTGGCGGGATTATGGCTCGGTTTTGCGGCCCTTAAACCCCGCAAAAGCACGTGGCCCCGTCACGCTTTGTGGATGCTGCTGGTGGGACTGTGCGGGTTGGCGGGTATTGGACCTTATGTGTTCCATTACGTGCGCCCCTCTTTAGCCCTGACAGCCGCAGACGTGAGCCTGCTTAAAGAAGTCATGTTGCTGCGCTTTGACTATGCATTTACCTATTATTGGCACGGTTTAGGAAAATTTTTATGGCAGCATATTCGCCTAGGGCTTTTTCCGCTGGCAGCGGCAGGGGGCTATTGTATTTATCGTCTCGGCAATGCCGAAGAGCGCCGCACGGGGCTGCAAATTTTGTTATGGAGCCTTGGCCCAGTGCTGGTGACGGGAATATTTTTGCTGGACCAATACGTGGCAGTATTGCGTCAGGCTCCCCCCCTGCAATTTGACCTGATCCGCACCCTACGCTTTTTGCCCTTCTTTGCCATTTGTCTGACTCTTTTGGGGCTTAAGGTCGCGTTCCGTTGTTTGACCCCGCAACAGACCAAGGCTTTGTGGGCCGCCCGTGTGATTGCTTTGGGCGTGGGGGTGGGCCTGTTTCTGGGGGGCAACAATGACCTTGTGCGGACAAGCGTACTCTATTATTGGAACAGTGCGGATCCGCAACGCTACGCGCGGGCCTATGCGGACACCCTAGAACGCAAAACCATGTTGGAAGCACTGCGGACGCATACGCCTGCGGGGGCCACCATATTTTATCCCCACGAAGATGAGGCCATCCGCCATTACGCATTGCGCCCCTTAGTGTTTGCGTGGAAAGATGTGGGCAGCTTGTATTACGCTAAGGCCATGCCGGAATTACGGCAATGGGCGACTATTTATAGGCAATTACTCACGAGCCCCACCGCATATATTCGCCTTGCCCGTCAGACGGGGGCGGAATATCTGCTGAGTAATCGCCCCCAAGATCGAGAACTGTTACTGCAAACGGGCACAATAGTGTGGGAAAATAGCACGTATATTCTGGTGCGTTTGTGAGGTGGGCGCACGTATGGCCCGAAAGTGTGGGGGGGAGCTGGACAGGCTGGGAATATGAGTTATTATTTATAGGTATGAACGTTGCGTGGGCAGAATAGAGGAGGCAAGAGATTGGAGATAGGGCGGGCAAATTCACAGCTTTTTCTAGACAAAACCTATAAAATAATTAACAGTTGCTGTTTTTTTTAATACGCGGTATGAAAAAGCTGACGTCGAGTCGCGCTCTGTTCCGACAGGTTGTTTTTCTCTACTTAGGGAATTATGATCGTGCGCGTCCCCTATGATGGTAGAGGCAAGTATATTAAATTGTATCTGGAGGCATCCCATGAAAAAATTTCGTCTTTTAGCTTTAGCTGCGGCTATGGTTGTCTGTTATGCTGCTGCTGCCATTGCAGCACCTGCATGCACTAAAAAAGTGGAAAGCTTTGACGTTGTTGTAGACTATTCCGGTTCTATGATGATGAAGAACGCCAAGCTGAATCAGGACAAAATTCTGATTGCCAAAAATGTTCTGACCAAAATGAATGCAAAAATTCCTGCTCTTGATTATCAAGGTGGCTTGCATACTTTGTCGCCGAACATGACCCTCGTGAAGCAAGGCCCTTGGAATCGTGACGCCATGGCTCAGGGCATCAGCAAGCTTCGCAGCAATTTTCAGATTTTTGGGCGTATGACGTCTATGGGCAATGGCCTGAAGCAATACGAACCCTTCCTTTCCGGAATGAAGCGCAATGCGGCTCTTATTCTGGTGACCGACGGCGACAATAACCGTGGTGAATCCCTTGTTACAACGGTGCAGGGCATTTATGCCACTCAGCGTGATATGGTTGTGCATATCATTTCTTTTGCTGATACCCCCAATGGCAAGAATACCATTGCCCAAATTGCTAAGTTGAATCCCGAAACCATCTGTGTTGAAGGTACCACCTTGGCTACCAACGAAGCCGCCCTTGACAAATTTGTCACCGACGTATTCTGCAATCAAGAAGAAGATGTCATCGTACTGCGTGGCGTAAACTTCGCGTTTAATTCTTACGCACTGGACAGCAAGGCCATGGGCATTCTGAATCAGGCTGCCACGCTGATCAAGAACGCTCGTGACAACAAGCGTGTTGTTCTGAACGGCTGGACTGACTGGATCGGTAGCGATGCGTACAACATGAAGCTTTCCCAGCAGCGTGCTGACTCCGTGCGTACCTACTTGATGAAGCAAGGCGTACCCGCCAGCCGCATGACCGCCATCGGTCGTGGCAAGTCCTTCAAGTATGACAACAAGACTGACGAAGGCCGTTACATGAACCGCCGGACTGAAATTTCTTTTGAATAAAAAGAAATACTAGCGTAGACCTAAGCCCGACGGTGAACTCCGTCGGGCTTTTTGTCTACCAATCCTGCAAGGTTCTCTTATCTTTTTATTTTTTTCAATGTGTGAGGCCCTATGAATTACACGATGAATCGTTCTGTGCAAGGCCTTGTTGCCTTGCTGGTGTGCGCCCTGTGGCTTAGCCCCCTGTGCGCTTACGCTGCCCCTGAAGAGGGGAAAACTGCGCCCGCTAAGGCCGCCGCTACGCCCGCTAAGGCCACTGCTGCGCCCGCTAAGGCCGCTGCTGCGCCCGCTAAGGCCACTGCCCAAAAATCTAAGGCCAAGAAAGGTGTTGAAGAAAGCGCAGAGGTTATTAAATCCAAATTGGATACTATGGGCAAGCAATTGGTTGTCAAGGCTGCCGGTACGGTGTCTCCAAGCATCAGCAAAAAGGCCGTGTCGCCTGAAGGCGGGAGCTTTGTAGCGCGCTATACCGAAATTGATACGTCCGAAGTCATTACTGAAGTCATGCCGTCTACGGGCAGTGGTGGAAAGTATATTGGTTCTATCAAATATCGTGAAAATCAGTATGAATGTCGTGGAAAAACGCACGATGAAGCGTTGCGGGCTTCCTGCGATAAGGTTAAGACCCGTCGTATGAACGAACTTGTCAGATACGATGGTAAGTGGATGTTTTAATTTTTTTCAGAAGGAAGGCTCCACACCTTCCTTCTGATGTTGTCTTAATCAAGAGCACGCATAATGGCGGCACTGCATTGGGTGGGGGTCAGCGCATCGGCTTCAATCGTATATTGCGCGTAGCGGGTATACAAGCTTTGCCGCTCCGCATAGATATCCTCTAGGCTTTGTCCGGGGGCTATCGCCAGCCCGCGCTGCGGATTGCGCGCTATGCGCTCCTGCAGGAGGGGAAAGGACACCTCCAAGTAGACCACCGGCCCGAGCGAGCCTAAATGCTGCATGGCTTGCTCGCGGTAAACCACGCTGCCCCCTGTTGCCAACACGCATTGTCGGGCTTGGAGCGAGCCTACAATCAGGGCTTCAAGATCCAAAAAAGCCTCTTTGGACAAGGAATCAGCAATGGTTTGCAGGTTTGTGCCGTAGGTCGCTTCAATGAGGTGGTCAGTATCCACGAGCGCCCAGTCCAAGTGGCGGGCCAAAGCCCTGCCCACTGTGGATTTGCCCGCGCCGGGCATACCAATAAGGCTGATACACGAAGTTTTTTGCTGAAATGTGAGGGGGCTGGACACGGTACGACTCCTTGATAGGTATCGCATAGCCTAACCTTATTTGGGACTTGGCGTCAATTCTTTGCTGCGGGCACCTAATTTTTTACGCGTAAGGGCCGATATAAAGACAAGGCCCTTTGAAGCCTTGTCATTTTACGCGGAGAACGACGATGCCCAAGTGTAAAATATTTTTGTGTTTAGTTCAATTTTTGCTGTTATTGCTAGCTCTTGTGCCTTTGGCCTGCGCTTTGGGCACCGAAATACCCTTGGCGGACAGGTCGACCCCTTGCCCCCCTCCTACAACGGGCATGAGCAGTGCCGCAGCACCGTCTATTCAGGATGTTTGGATGCAGCACGGGGGCGCGCGCCTCTATTATTCGGCCTTGTACAGCGCCCGCCAGCAATATACTGGCGGTGCCACCCGTATTGATCCCGCGTGTTCTCCCTTGCTTCCGCCCATGCGCGCGTGGGGAACGCCCGCGCCCAAGGTGAAAAAAAGCTACAAGGCACGGCGTAGCGCGTCCAAACCTGTGGCTAAAAAACCCGCCACCCCACCGTGTCCGGATGTGGATAAAGCTGTTGAGGCCGCCAGAGCCGAAACCAGAGCGCAGGTGGAAGCCGAAATGAAGGCCGCGAAAACGCATGCCGCCGCGCCCGCAGGCACAGCACCGACAAATAGCCCTAAAAAAGAGGGGGCGGCTGTCGTGAAAAACGTGCGGCCCCACTAGAATGGTGTTGCATTGAAGACTTGACGGAATTCTGGGGGCAGTGTAACAAACTCTGTTCCTATTTTTTGAAGGAGATTTATCATGAAAAGAACTTATCAGCCGAGCAAACTCAAAAGAAAGCGTGCACACGGGTTTCGTGTGCGTATGAGCACCCCTAACGGGCGCGCCATGTTGCGTCGTCGTCGTGCCAAGGGCCGCAAAACCCTGAGCGCGTAAGTTTTGCCTTTGCGTTGCTTGGCACGGCTACGGAAGCCAGGGGCTTGTGGCTGCATAGAGCGGAGTGTGTATGGGGAGTGATACTTTTCAGCATGCTTCGGTCTGCGCCAATGCAGCAGTGCCACAGGATTCTTGTCCCCAAAGAGTACAATCGCTTCCGCGATGGCATCGCTTGACCCGACGGCCTGACTTCACGCTTTGTTATGAGGCTGGCCGTCGTTATTTTTCGCGGTATTTTGTGCTGTTTGTGTACCAACGTCAGGACGGTCCCGATGGGTGGCGCATGGGGCTTGCAGTAACGAAAAAAGTCGGAAATGCCGTGGCGCGAAACCGTATCAAACGGGTTTTGCGTGCTTTTTTTCGCCTGCATCAGCATCTATTGCCTGAGCGCATGGATATTGTTGCTGTACCCAAACGCCATCTTGACGTGGCGCAGGTTAACCTGCATTTTGTGACAGCGGAACTTTCCGCCGTCCTCGACGCTTGTACACGGGCGCGTACCGGAGCATCATGAGCGTATTGTTACGAAAATTACTTGTTTTTCCCATCAGGGTTTATCAATACTGCATTTCGCCGGTGTTGCCGCCCTCGTGTCGTTATTATCCCACGTGTTCTGCTTATGCCGTGGAGGCCATTATGACCCACGGTATTGTTCGGGGCGGGTGGCTAACCTTATGCCGCCTTGCGCGCTGCCACCCGTGGGCTGCGGGCGGGGTTGACCCTGTTCCTCCTCCCACACCCAAACGCCGTTCGGCCGTTCAGGAGCATTAAACTCATATGCAACAGAATAAAAATCTTATTATCGCCATTGTGCTGTGCTTAGGCATCATGTTCGGCTGGGGCTATTTGGCTGAATTCATGGGCTGGGTAAAGCGCCCAGATCCCGTCGTTGCCACGGCACAACAGGAAGTCGCGCAGGATCAGGCCAGAATTAAGGCGGAACAGGAAAAACGCGAGGCCGAAGCCAAGGCTAAGGCGGTTGTCCTGCCGGTATTCACCCCTGCCGAAGGCCGCGATGTCAAAATAGATACCCCCTTATATCAAGCGGTGGTGTATTCTGGCGGTGGTATCCTGCGCTCCTATCTTTTGACGGGCTATGGCCACGGTTTAGAAGCTTCTTCCCCTCGCATCAATCTCGTGAATCCGCCTACGGCGGCGGTGGCCCCTTGGGGTTTGTTGGTGAACGGCCAACCTTCGTGGAGCACGGGCAAATGGGCCTTTGAGGGTGATGACCTAAAGCTAGGTGTCGGTACGCAAGGTACCTTGCGTTTTGTCGGTGAGGTGGACGGCATGCGTATTGTGCGCGAATTTCTGTTCCGCGCTGATACCTACCTGATGACCGAAAAAATTCGCATTACCCCCTTGGGTGATCAGCCGCGCTCGGTGCGTTTGGGCTTTACCGTGGCTTCCGACGGCACAGCCGCCAGTGGTGGGCAATACGATGCCATGCGTGTGGCTTGGGATCTGGCGGGCAAGTTTAAAGAAGATTCTGATACCAAAGACCTGAGCACGACTGGTGTGCAGGATAAGGGCCAAATTTTCTGGGCCAGCACCATGAGTACCTACTTCATGAATGCCGTGGCCCCTGCAGACACCGCTGATCTGACCCTTAAAGGGCGTTTGCAAAATGATATTTTCCGCGCAGCTCTGGAACGCCCTGATTTGGTCATTCCCGCCGGAACAGAAACAGAAGTGGACGTATCCTATTGGGTGGGGCCCAAGGTTCGCTCTTTGCTGGCACAGGCACCCAACAATTTGGTCAACACCATTGACCTTGGGATGTTCAGCATTATCGCCAAAGCCTTGTTGTGGTTGCTGCAATACTTCTATGATTATGTGCACAATTGGGGCGTGGCGATCATTCTGCTGACCGTGTTGATTAAGGCTGCGTTCTGGCCTTTGACCGCCAAGAGCTATGCCTCCATGGAAAAGATGAAAAAGCTCCAGCCCATGATGACTTCTTTGCGCGAAAAATATGCCGACAATAAAGAACAAATGAACAAAGAAGTCATGAGTTTGTATAAAACGTATGGCGTGAATCCGGCCAGTGGTTGTGTGCCCATCTTGGTGCAATTGCCCGTGTTTTTCGGCTTGTATCAGGCACTGCTCACGTCTATTGAATTGCGCCACGCCTCCCTTATTACGTATTTGCCCGGTACGGACATGTTGTGGCTGGCTGACCTGTCCGCCAAGGACCCGTATTACATCACGCCAATTATCATGGGTATCACTATGTTCCTGCAGCAGCGCATGAGTCCCCCTGCGGGCGACCCTATGCAGCAGAAAATAATGATGTTCTTGCCCCTGATTTTTACAGCCATGTTCCTCAACTTCCCCTCGGGGCTGGTAATCTACTGGCTGGTCAACAACGTGTTGTCCATTGCCCAGCAGTGGATGATGATGCGTAAGCTTAAAGCTGCCTAATTCATGCTTCCCGGTGTGGTAAAAAACCGCATCGGGAAGAGTATTTTTTGAACCTACGAGGTTAGCATATGGAAGGCTTTAAGGAATTTCAGGGTAAGGATTTGGACGATGCCATCGGACAAGCCTGTTCGTATTACGACACCCTGCGTGAGAAATTGGAAATTGATATTATCCATGATTCTAAATCAGGAATTTTTGGTATAGTCGGGGCGCGTAAAGCCAAAATCAAAGCGCGGCGTGTGCAATTGCGTACTGCCGTGGATTCCATTCTGGGGCGCAACCGTGACGGGGGCGAAAATGACGCTCCCCCTCCCGCAAAAAGTGCGGGCCGTGCGCCGAAAAATGAACCAAAGACCGAAAAAGCTCCGCGTTCCTCTGAAAACCCTCGGCCCGTTGAAAGTGCCCACAATGAAAATGTGCGCCCCGAGAATACGCGTAGGGACGAGCCTGCGGCTGAAGGCCGTAAACCCCGCGCCCCTCGTCCCCCGCGTACACCTTCCGCCCCGCGCAATTACGAAAACCGCACCCCAGAATTTAGAAATGACGGTAATTCCATTCTTTCTGGGCAAGTTCAGGGTGTTACCCTTGATCCTGAAGATGATGAGGAAGCCAGCTTCGGCCCCGGCAATGAAATGCCCGCCGATAGTCATACCTATAATGCCCCCATGGGCTTACGGGATGATCGTGCGCCTAAAGCGCGCCGCCCGCGCAATCCGCGTCCGAGCGCCCCGCGTGCGGAAGGTTCGAGCGCTGTTGCCGCAGCGCACGCTTCTGCCCCCACCTCTGTTCTTGCCGGAACCCTTGACAACGACGCCCTCAACGAGGACGCGCTGAGTGAGGGGCTGCCCATGATCCCCTTTGACCAGTTGGATCAGGATCGCCTTCGTGCTGTCAGTTTGGAAGCCGTGGGTCGTTTGGTTGCCCCCATTGTGGGGGATGTGCCCCTGACCGTGGAATTGGGTGATAATCGCGTCAATGTGGTGCTGGAGTGCGGTGACGATTCCGGGCTGCTTATCGGACGTGAGGGGCAAACCCTCGCATCGCTGCAATATCTTGCTTCTCGGCTTGTATCGCGGGCTATGACCGCTGCCGTGCGGGTGCAATTGGACGCGGGGGAATATCGCCTGCGCCAAGATGAAAAACTGCGCGACTTGGCTCTGTCCCTTGCGGAGCGGGTTCGTGCCTCCGGCAAATCCCATTCCACACGGCCTTTAAGTTCCTACCATCGGCGTATTGTCCATATGGCTTTGCAGGAAGTGGCTGATGTGCAAACCCGTAGTTCGGGTGACGGTGCGCTCAAGCGCGTTGTCATTCAAAAAAAACGCGGTAATTGATTACGTAAGGGGGGAGGCACTGCCGCCCCCCTTGCTCTTTTCTGCCCGTGCTATGCATGGTTTTCAGGGCTGCAGCCCGATTTCTCGTAGACTAAAGTATAACTGAGAATACATATGTCCTTGTCCGATACTATCAGCGCCATTGCCACTCCTGCGGGTGCGGGGGGAATTGGTATTATCCGTTTATCTGGGCCGCAGGCCAAGGCGATTTTAGCGCGCATGTTTTTGTCTTTATCGCCGCGTTTCAGTAATTTTCGGCCGTGGACTTTGCACCGAGGGCGTATTTTAGACGCGACGGGCGAGCCTTTGGACGACGTGCTGGCAGTCTGTATGCCCGGCCCGCGTACCTTTACGGGGGAAGACGTGGCGGAAATTCAGTGTCACGGCGGGCCTGCGCTGTTGCGTACGGTGCTGGAAACGACGCTGACTTTGGGGGCGCGGTTGGCGGAGCGGGGTGAATTCACCCGTCGGGCGTATTTGAACGGGCGCATGGATTTGACCCAAGCGGAAGCGGTGGCGGAAATGATCGCCGCCCCTACGCGGGCGTCCTTGCGGGTGAGCGCGACCAAGCTGGACGGTTTGTTGGGGCGGCGGGTTGAAGAGATTCGTCGGCAACTGGAGCATGTGCGGATGATGCTGTGCGTGGCTCTGGATTTTTCTGAAGACGACGTACCGGTGCTGGATTCGGACGCATTTTTGCAAGCGGTGACGGGCATTATTGACGCCGTACAGCTGCTGTGCCGAGGCTACGAGCGCACGCGCTGCTGGCAGGAAGGGGCCTTGGTGGTACTGGCGGGCGCGGTAAATGTGGGAAAATCCAGCCTGATGAACGCCTTGCTGGGGCGTAACCGCGCTTTGGTGACGGATATTCCGGGGACAACGCGTGATTTTTTGGAAGAAATGCTGGACATTCACGGTTTGCCCGTGCGCCTCACCGATACCGCCGGTTTACGCCATAGTGAAGATGTGGTCGAGAATCTCGGGGTGGCGCGCAGCCGTGAGCGTGTGGATGCGGCGGATGTGGTGGCCCTGGTGGTGGACGGGAGTGTGGGCTTGACCGCACACGATGAGGACATTGTGCGCGGGGTGGAGCGGCAACGCTTACTGCTGGTGTGGAATAAAGCGGATCTTGCCCCTCATGCGCTTATCCCCGCCGTCTGGCAGGAGCGCGTGGCGGCGGTGGCTGTGGTGTCCGCGCGTGCGGGGGATGGTCTGGACGCCTTGTGCCGTACCCTGCATTCGGTGGTGGTGGCTCAGAACGGGCCGGAACCTTCAGCAGGGGAGTTGGCCCCCAATATGCGCCAGACCATGGCCCTGCAGCGCGCTTTGGAAGATCTGACCGCCTTAAGGGCTGACATTACGACAAAAATTCCTTATGATATTTGCAGTGTTCGTTTAGACAGCGCGGCTGCGGCTTTGGCTGAGGTCACAGGCCTTGACACCCCCGATGCTTTGTTGGATCGGATTTTTGCAACCTTCTGTATAGGTAAATAGTGTATGGTTCCCGAGCAATACCGGCGTAAACTTTCAAAGGACGAGATTAATGCTTTGCCTTTACGCCACTATGAGGGTGAAATACGTTTGGTACGTACGGAAGAAGAATTGCGCGCCGCTGTGGACGTGCTGCTGCAGGAAAGTATTATTGGTTTTGATACGGAAACCAAGCCGACCTTCCGTAAGGGCAAGCTCAACGCCCCTTCATTGGTGCAGTGCGCGGGGGCGGATGTAGTTTTTTTATTCCAGCTGCAATGGATTGCCATGGGGGCGGAACTTGCCTCCTTGCTGGAAGCCCCGCACATTATTAAGGCCGGGGTCAGTGTGCGCGAAGATGTGCACGATCTGCAAAAAATGTTTCATTTTACCCCCTGTAATCTGGTGGACTTGGCTGAAGTGGCCCGCACTTTTAAGCTCGAAACTTTTGGTTTGCGGAATCTGGCGGCTAATTTTTTTCAGTGGCGTATTTCCAAGGGGCCGCAGTGTTCCAATTGGAGCCAACCCAATCTGTCGGCCCGTCAGGTGGCCTATGCCGCCACAGACGCGTGGATTGGACGTGAAGTCTGTCTCAAAATGTGCGAGTTGGGCCTTATTCGGCTGCCCTAACTCTGGTGGTCGAAGATGTCATACCTAGCTGCCTTGCCTCCTCCATTAGGCCCGCGAATCGTCTTTTTTACGGGCGGCACCGCTTTGCGTGCCTTGAGTCAAGAACTCAGCCTCTATACCCATAATAGTGTACACTTGGTCACGCCCTTTGATTCTGGGGGCAGTTCCGCCGTTTTGCGTCGTGCATTTCACATGCTGGCCGTGGGGGATGTGCGTAATCGCCTTTTGGCTTTGGCCGACAGGACGCTTGTGCCCCCCGAGGTTTTGGCGGTGTGGAATTGCCGCCTCCCTGTCAGCGGGAATCGAGACAGATTGCTGCAAATGCTCTATGCCCTCGCGTCAGCGCGGGATATTGCCTGGGCGAGGGTTCCTCGCGTTTTTGGCGAAGTTTTGCGGGTACATTTGCGGTATTTTTTAGACCATATGCCCCCAGATTTTGATCCACGGTGCGCCTGTGTGGGGAATTTATTGTTGGTGGGCGGATATTTGCACCACAACAGGCAATTAGGCCCCGTGATTGACCTGATGACACGGCTTTTGCATGTTCGGGGGACAGTGCTGCCTATTATTGACGACGACCTGCACCTTGCTGCCTATCTGGAAGATGGCAGTGTTGTTTTGGGGCAACATCGTATTACCGCGCAAGGGGATGAGGCTGTGCCCTGTCCCGTGCGGGAAGTATTTTTGACCCGTCACGTTCCCACGGCGGATATGCGGGTGGACACGCAGGTCTGCACCAGCACACCTTGTGTGTGCAGCGCGCGATTGAGTCCGGCGGCGGGGACGTGGCTACGGGCGGCGGATGCTATTTGCTATCCCATGGGCAGTTTTTATACCAGCGTTATGGCAAATTTGCTGCCCGAAGGGGTAGGACGGGCGGTGGCTGATGCCCATTGCCCCAAGCTGTACATCCCCAACTCGGGCGAAGACCCTGAGCAGCGGGGGATGTCTGTGGCCCAAGGCGTTTCCCGTTTATTGCAAACATTACGTAAGGATGCGGGAGATGTTCCCGCAGCGAAGCTGTTGCGGACGGTGTTGGTGGACAGCCGGCAGGGCGTGTATGCGGGCGGTATTGATGCTGAGGGGGTCAGGCAGCAGGGGGTGGCATTGTGTGATGTGCCTTTGGTCACTGCGGGGCAAGCGCTGCGGCATGATCCGGTGCTGACGGCGGCGGCATTGTTGGAGCAATGCCAAACCCGAACGGGATGAACTCTTTGTAGGCGTAGGCGAAATTTATTTTCGCCGTACAGCGCCGGCGGGAGCGTCTGGAATCAAAAATGCTTTAGAGCATTTTGCTAGTGAAAATAGCTAAATGCTCTGGCGACGAGAAGCGTCGCCCGCCCCGTAGGCGTAGGCGAAATTTATTTTCGCCGTACAGCGCCGGCGGGAGCGTCTGGAA
>JAVVPD010000039.1:18593-18659 GCA_036655975.1 Desulfovibrionaceae bacterium
GCGACGAGAAGCGTCGCCCGCCCCGTAGGCGTAGGCGAAATTTATTTTCGCCGTAAAGCGCCGGAG
>JAVVPD010000040.1:0-18657 GCA_036655975.1 Desulfovibrionaceae bacterium
TTTGGCGAGCACGTTATTCCCGAAGACCTTGAAGCTTTAGGATTTTTACCCCACGGGGCGGGAAGCCGAGTGCAGGCTATCGGCAATGCTTCTTTACACGGGGCAAGTCTGTTGCTGAATCGCCCTGAACTCCGTGCCCCTCTGGCTCGCTGGAGTGCGGCCTGCACCGTGCTAGACCTCACTGCCGACCCTCATTTTACCGCAAACTACATGCGCCACATGCGTTTTACCTAATACGTACAGGATATTTTTATGCAAGCGTTATTTCCCCAGCTTCCCTTTGGCGTCCGTGCGGCCTTAAAAGCCCTGCCCCGCGCTATTAATGAAATTTTACCCTTACGCACTGCCCATAAGCGTGATCTGCCCTTGGCGGTAGAAGAATTGTCCTTGCGCCTCACCTCAGAACGTAACACCTTGAATCGCCCGTATTGGAGTGCGCCGCGCTTAACCTCGGCCTATATACGCTATTTTTTACCGTGGAACATTATCCGCCTGACCCGGCTATTTGTGGGACTGCCCTTGCCGGAGCCAAAAGCCCTAGCCCCTTCTCCGGCACACGAACAAAGCGATGGCCCCAGCACTGAGCCTCTCCCCCGCCTGTTGGTAGACGTGGGGGCCGGCCCCTTGACCGTCCCCATTGCCCTGTGGATGGCAAAACCCCAATGGCGTGACCTGCCGCTGACCGTGTTGTGTCTGGATTCTGCTCCGCAACCGCTCGATCTGGGAAAAAAGCTGTTTCTCGCTCTGGCGGGTGAGCATTCACCGTGGCGCATTATTACCCGCCGCGCTCCTCTGGACGCCCTGCCCCGCGAATTACGCAGCGTGCGCGGTATACCGTGGCTGTTGACTGCCGCGAATGTCATCAATGAAATTCCCGTCAAAAACGGACAATTTAATGATGAACGCTTTGCCGCCATTGCCGATGTCGCCGCCCATTTTTGCCAGCATCCCGAGGCCTCGGCCCTGTTTGTGGAACCTGGCACACGATTGGGCGGTAAAAACATGGTGAGTCTGCGCGAACAAGCCCTAGAAATGGGCTTAAAGCCCGTAGCCCCCTGCCCGCATGCGGCGGCTTGTCCGGTACAGGAAAGCCGTTCATGGTGCCATTTTACCTTTGATATTGACGGCGCACCAGAATGGCTGTTGGAACTTTCGCGCCAAGCGCATTTGACCAAGGACGGCCTGAGCATGTCCTTTATGCTGCTACAAAAAAACGCCCCCGCACCCAAGCCCCCCCAAACCCACCCAGAGTTGGAAAATGTACGCATTATTTCCGCGCCTTTCATTATTCCCGGCATGTGGGGTTCTTCCCGCTATGCCTGCTCTGAACGCGGCTTGACCCTGCTGACCGATGCCCTCAGCTTTCCATCCGGCGCATTGATTGAAGCCCAATGGCCCGAAGAGCCTAAACAAGACAAAAAATCCGGCGCGTTCATCATTTCCCCGTACAAACCTAAGGGAGAATTGATTATGCGTTCCGTTCCACGCAAGGGTCAGGTACCCAGTGGCAAAAAGCCCCACACCACGCGGCCCCAACACTAGAAAATTACAAAGTTTCGGCCAGCTCTTCCCGGTATTTTCCGCGAAGAGCTGGCCGCTGCATAGTGCCCCTGAGGGCTCTGATATGGAGTGACTATTTAGAACGCTTATGCTTTTTGGCGGCTCCGCTTTTCTTCTTAGTGCTCTTTGTCCCTACCTTTTTGGTTGTTTTTGCGTGTGCGTCTGCGGTAAACGACAAGCTGGTGCCTTGGGTCACAGGGATAGACACAGGCAAGCTCATCACGGTGGTCAGGCCGAAGCACAAGGCAATACTCAAAATAAACAGTTTCATATATTCTCCAATACGTAACAGATTCTAGGGAAAAGCTAGATAGCACATTCGTATTACGCATTCAATAAATATATATCTTAATAATTTCAATGTATAATATAAATTTTATATTTTTTCACCCATTTTAAAAACTATCTAAAAACCTATACTCCAGACAGAACCATACATTAGGCATAAAAAAAAATTGTAGGATACGAGCGACGCATGCTCATTTATTTTTGATATGGCTTTCACGGCATCGACGTGCACCCAAAAACAACACAAGGCCCCCCGCCTGTGATAGCAGCCGGGGGGCCTCGCAACACTTCAACGAGCCTGCCCAGAGGAAAGGCTCTTGCAGACCTTATTTTTTGAAAAACACGCGGGTTTCTGGATTACCGAGGATGCTCAGGCTCAGTTCATCGGCAGAAAGTTTGCTCCACGTTTTTTTGTTGGAGAAGTAGAAGAAGAAGCCCAACAACACCCACACGACCAACACGCAGCGCGGCGCGAAACCGATGAGTGCCGGCGAACCGGGAATGAGCAGCAACGCGATGGTGAGCAAAGCGCAAACGCTGCCCATAGCGCAACAAAACAAGCGCCAACTTTTGGCAGTAATGTTATCGCTGCCCAGAATAACGCGGCGGGCGGCAATACAGGTGAAGAGATAGCCAATGCCCGTTCCCACAGAACTCATGTCCACAGTCCACGCCACAGCAGAACGGCCCGCAAAGGGCGTCAACAAGGCTAAAAAGATAGTAAAGAGGATAGCATTATGCGGGGTGCGGTAGGTGGGATGAATGCGACCGAACCATGCGGGCAAAATGCGTCCACGCGACATGGCGAGCAGCAAACGGCTGGAAGCGATAAAAAACCCGTTGATGCCCGTACAGACAGCCCCAAAAACAGCGCAGGCCAGCACAATGGCCCCCAATTTACCAAAAGCCATGGTTGCCACTTCACCCGTGGCCCACGCATGCCCGCCAGCGGCGCGCATGGCGTCCATCTTCGCCAGCAATTCAGGGTACGGAATGGCTAAGGCCACCCCCAGCATCACCATGCTGTACAATAGCACGCCACAAAAAATGGCGATAATCATAATATTACGAGCACGGGCAGGGTCAAAGGCAAATTCTTCAGCGGCCTGGGGCACGGTATCAAAGCCCACAAACAGGAAAGGAGAAATGGCAAACACAATCAAGACACAAGCGATCATGGAACGTTGCTCGGAAAACATGGGGACGAGGTTGGAGACACTCGCGCTTTCCAGCGAGACCGCCCCACCAAAAAAGGCGATAATGCCAAAGGTGAGCATAAAGGCCAGCACTAATTGCAACTTCCCCGCAAAACCGATGCCACGGTAATTCATATAGCCAAAGCCCAAAGTACCGGCGGTCATGAGCAACACTTCGCCCGAATACACCTTCCAGCCCGCGATGGTATATAATTCCCCAAATTCAAAAACGCCCGGAAAAAGAAAACGAAAAATCAATGAAAGCGCGGCAATGTCGATCATCACGATGGCGATGTAGCCGATAACCAGTGCCCAGCCGCAAATAAAAGCCGCCGTGGGCCCAAATCCAATGTAGGCGTAAGCGAAAGCACCACCAGCCACAGGGGCGTATTTCACCATATAACTATAGCAGATGCCAACGAAGCTGATGAGAAAGGCACCAATCAAAAAACCGATCAGCGTACCCAGAGGGCCGGCCTGCGGCAAAAACATATCGCCGGGCAGCACAAAACAGCCCCACCCGACGATGGAACCCAGCGCAAGCGCGCAAACCTGTAACGGTGACAATGATTTTTCAAGCCTAATTTCTTCTGACATGTTGTTAGCTCACTCAATATGTGTGTGAAAGTTCCATCGTGAGTCGCGCACGGCCAGCTCTGTGTGCCGCACCACGGCGTGGTACCGGGCCAGTTGATTCCCAAAAAATCCTAAAGCGCGCCGCACAGACCACAAGCGAATACAGCGCGCCTGTGCGGAACTCCAAATAAAATCATCGATTTCGTGAATAGACTGCCTCAAAAAAGCAACTTCCATGCCATTCGTGAATATATTCATTTGCAGCGGAACTCTGCTAATTTTACTAAAGAAAAAAAACTCTTATAGGAATAATAGCTATTATGATAAAAAAGTTTTCACCAGAAAAAGAAAAAAAATATCCTTTTTATAAAAAATTTTTCTTTTTCTCAAAACCGTAAAAAATGTTTATGGTCGCGCTTGAAAACAATAAAAATTTTCTTTATACCGCGAAGTATAAGCAAAAAGTATCTAAATATCGACGACTTTATAAACATGGCATTGCGCTTGCAAAAGAATTGAGCACCAAGGATTAAGGGTCACTAACATGCAAAGGGGCAAACAGCGTGGCGGATATTCGTGAAAAAATACCCAATAAGATTTTAGTTCTGAAAAGGGCTATACTTCAAACTATTCCCCCTAAGAATGGTGCGGCGAGCCGCCCGCCCGATGCGGCCCTTCCTGTACCTCAACCACCAACCTTCTCCCCATACCAAGGACACTCACATGCCTGATACACTTTCGCTCACCGTTTTCGTCTGCTGGTTTGTGGGGGGTTTTATTTCCGGCGTCACCGGCATTGGTGGGGCCATGGTAGCCGTGCCCGCTGCCGCGTTTTTCCTGCCTATGCATGAGGTTATCCCCCTCAGTTGCATCCTGAACGCTGCTATGGACGGCTGTATTGCCTGCCTGCATTTTCGCCACTGCCGCATTGCGTCATTATGGCCGCTCCTGCTCGGAGCACTGCCCGGCTCTTTTGTCGGTTTATTTATTCTTCAGGCGGTATCCGGCGCGGTTTTAGAGGGATCTGTGGGCTTATTGCTGTTAAGCTATGTCTACTGGCAATATGGGGCGGGGGCGGCCCCGGCCCACCCCGCTCCCGGGCTGGGGGGGGGGGCGGCGGGTTTCGGGGCCGGCCTGCTCGGCACGGCTATTTCCTTCGACGGGCCACCGGCTGGAGCCTATGCCCTCTATATGGGGTGGACCCCGCGCGTGGTGCTGGGAACCTTGGGGGTCTTCTTTATTATCCGCAGCCTGTTCACCTGCCTATTACAGGCTAGTGCGGGGCTTTATACCCCAGCCATTCTCGGCTACGCCCTCTATGGCATTCCGGCGTGCATTTTAGGTACGCTCTGCGCTTTTCCCGTTGTCAAACGTATTCGCGTCGACATGTTCCGCCGCGTACTCATGACAATCATTGCCTTCGCCGGACTGATCTGCCTATGGCGCGCGCTATTTTAGCACCGTTCACGCATAAAATGCGCCACCAACCCTGCAAGGATTTGCCACAAAATGCGAGTTAATAATCGTCTTCTCCAATGGACAGCAACTTCATTTTGTACCGCAGCCCCGCGCCGGTAAGCTGCATGACACGCGCGGCCTTAGCCACATTGCCGCCCGTCACCTTCAGCACATTGCGGATACAGCGCGCCTCGTAAGTATGCAGGCGCTCTTTGAGCGGTATCACGCTGTTACGTCGAATAGAGCGGTAATCGTCATATTCCTCTTCCGCGCCGGAGGCTTCACGCACAGGCACCACCGGACGGGGTGTCCCCTGCCTTTGGTATGCCTCACGAAAATGTCGGGGCAGGCACGATTCTTCGATGAGCATGCGCCCACCCAGCAGGGCCATACTCCCCTCAATAACATGCAATAATTCCCGAATGTTCCCGGGCCAGTCATAGTTTTGGAACACCTGCCCCACTTCATCTGCAAGCTGAACCTCGCCCAGTGCCGAGCACAAGTCCGAGCGATCAATAAAGGTCCGCACCAGCAGGGGAATATCTTCCTTGTGCTCACGCAAAGGCGGCACGGCTATGCCCACCACCGCCAGTCGATAAAACAAGTCACTACGCAGGATGCCACGCTCCACGGCGGTTAGCGGGGCTTCATTCAGCACACTGATAATCCGCACATCTACAGATATTTCCGCATGCGCCCCCAGCCGCCGCACGCGCTTTTCCTGCACCACCCGCAGCAATTTGGCTTGCAGTCCTAAAGGCATAGAATTAAGCTCATCAAGAAGCAGCGTCCCTCCGTCCGCTTTTTCAAACAGGCCGTGTTTATCGGTTGCGTCGGTATACGCTCCCTTTGCCGTGCCGAACAAAATACCTTCCAACAAATTTTCAGGAATAGCCGCACAGTTCACGGCAATGAAGGGCTGCTCCCGACGGGGCCCCGCCGCGTGAATGGCCTGTGCAAACATTTCCTTACCCGTGCCGCTTTCGCCCCATATCATCACGGGTGAGGCAGTTTTAGCGGCAATTTGCGCGTCTTTGAGCACCTCCCGCAGGGCTTTATCCCCCCCTACCAAACTGTCAAAGGTGTAATGGGTGCTGCAATCGGCAACCGGGGTTCGGAGACGGGGCAAAGGCTGGTCGCTTTCCGCTAGGGCAGAAGTGCCCACCCAAATGGTGAAGGCTAAAACACCGTCCTTGCGCCCGTGGTCAAAAAGCGGAAAAAAGTCCGTTACCGTACTGGCAAGATAATTGTTTGTCGTTTTGTACCAATACGCTTTTTTTAGAAGAGGCTCACCACGGCGCAGGCATTCAATGGTGGGAATGCACGTCAACTCGTGCGGGGTGTACAGGCTGGTAATATGCCGCCCCACCACAGAAACTTTGCTGAAACCGTCCACACGCCGCTGGATAGCGTTCATGTAGACACACATGCCGTCCGCGTCCACCACCGCTACGCCGATGCACATATCGTCCCACACGGCGGTAATGGTCGGGGCCAGCACTTCGGCTCGGCTCACATTGTAAAGTTTTTTTCTGTCAAATCGCATGTCATCCCTCCTAAGGGCATTGATAAAAAAAATCTTCTTAAAAAGAAAGTTTTTTTTATAAAATAAAAAATATTACGCACTGTTATTTATACCGCCTTTTATAATATACTAATAATTTAGCATGATTATAAAAAATAGCCGCCTTTTTGTGCAACTGGCATGATCTGTGCAAAATATTTTTATCACAAGCGAATATTGTTATTGTCCACATATTTTGCGGGATATTTTACCGCATTCTTTCCAAAATAGGAGCACGCTATGTCTACCATATCTTTTCCGTCGGCCTCCACCGCCCGCGTCGAGGGGCAGGGCTACAGCATCAACTGGGATACTGCCGAAAGCCGCGTTAAGGAACTTAAAAACTTTCTGATGAACGCCCCGCAGGTTATGGATCCTGAACGCCTGCGCTGCTTGCTGGACGTGTACGAAGAATTTGCTGGCGAACCCGTATATTACATCCGCGCCAAGCTGTTTGAGCGTGTGCTGCTCACCAAAAAAATATTTTTTGACGGTAACCCTCTGGTGGGGACGCTGACAGGCATCCGCGCGGGCGTGAATCCCTATCCCGAATGGAATGTTTCGTGGATCAAAGAAGAAATGCAGATGGCTAAGATGGCCTCACTGGGTGAAATGAAAATTCCCCAAGAAACGGAAGAATTACTCCAGCAGGTCTACAAAAAATGGAAAAACCGCACCTGTATTGCCCTGAACAACCAGATGTACAAGGACAAATACGGCGTGAACCCCGCCCCCTATTCTAAAGCGGGTATGTTTTACGAGAACGTGAGTGTGGCCTCTGGCTCCGGCATTGCGGACTACCCGCTGGCACTGAACAAAGGCTTGCGTTATGTCGTAGACGACTTGAAGCAACGCCTGCACGATTGCCCCACCACGCTGGAAAATAAAGAAAAGCATGACCTCTACCGCTCCATGATTATCGCAACGGAAGCCGTCATCGCCCATTCTCACCGCTATGCCGAACTGGCGGAAAAAACCGCCGAAAGTGAAACCAATCCTAAAGCCAAGGCCGAGCTGCTAGAAATTGCAGAAATCTGCCGCCGCGTACCAGAATTCCCCGCGCGCAATTTCCGCGAAGCCATCCAGTCGTTCTGGTTCATCCATCTGGTCATCGAAGTGGAACAAATGGCGTGTGCCACCTCCCCAGGGCGTTACGGGCAATACATGTACCCCTTCTACAAAAAGGACATCGAGGAAGGCAAGCTCACCAAGCAGCAGGTGCTCACCCTCCTCAAATTCCAGTGGATCAAACACATGGAACTGGGCGAATATCAGGGCGGAACCTATGCCATGACTTTATCTGGGCACACCGGGCAGACCATCACCATCGGCGGTGTGGATGCGGACGGCAATGATGCCAGCACCGAGCTGGAAGAATTATTGCTGGAAACCCAAATCCAGATGCGGGGCATCCAGCCTACGCTGACCTTGCTGTACCATCCCAAAATGAAAACGTCCTATCTGAACAAGGTTGTCGAATGTATTCGTGGCGGTTCTGGTCAGCCGCAAATTTTGAACAACACCATCGTCATTGAACGCACCCTCGCCCGTTTCGCCCAATATAAAGAGGGTATTACGCTGGAAGACGCCCGCAATTGCGGCAACTACGGCTGTGTATCCACAGGTATTTGCGGCAAGGGCAGCTATATCACCCAAGAAGATCAGCCCTGTCTGGCTAAAGTGGTTGAACTGCTGCTCAACAATGGCAAGTGCCCTGTCACCCGCAAAAATGTGGGCGCAGAAACCGGCGACCCGCGTGAATTTACGTCCTTTGACGAGGTGTACGACGCCTACAAAAAACAGCTCAAACATCTCTTCACCATTTCGCGTCACCACTCTGACCTCAGCCAAATGGCCCGCTTGCAGGTAGTTCCCAGCGTCTTCCGTTCGGTTATGTATGACGGCTGCATTGAAAAGGGACTCTGTGAAGAAGCCGGTGGCACCCGCTACCCGCAGGTAAACCCCATCATGACTGCCGGTGTGGACGCTGCCAATGCCCTGCTCGCCATCAAGCACTTGGTGTTTGACACCAAAAAGCTCACCATGGAGCAATTGCTGAAGGCCCTCAAGGAAAACTTTGAAGGCGCTGAAGACATCCGCAAAATGTGCTACGAAGCCCCCAAGCACGGCAACGATTATCCTGAAGTTGAAAACTTTGTGCAGCGTTTCTTCCGCGATGTAGACGAAATCCACCACTCTGTAGGCCCAGACTGCTTTGGCTACCGGACACCACTGGACGCGTATTCTCTGTCATACCACAATTACTTCGGCTCCCTCATGGGGGCACTGCCCACCGGACGCAAGGCTGGCGTGGCCCTGACAGACGGAAGTGTTTCCGCCATGCCCGGTACAGATCACGAAGGCGTCACCGCCCTCATCAAGTCTGGGGCGGAAGCTATTGACACCGTGCGCTACGGTGCGAACCACTTTAATGTAAAATTCCTGCCCTCCGCGCTGGAAGGCCCGCAGGGCGCGCGCAATCTGATTTCGCTCATCAAAACCTATTGCGATTTCGGCGGCTCGCACATCCAGTTCAACTGCGTGAGTTCTGACACGCTCCAGCAAGCACAGAATGCTCCACAGGAATACAAGGATCTTGTCGTCCGTGTGGCAGGCTTCAGCGCGTACTTCACGCGCTTAGACAAGGGTGTGCAGAATGAAATAATCAAGCGCACCGAATACACACAATAAAGCTATGACGCGGCAGGGCGGGGGGCGCACCCATTTTCCCCGTCTTGCCGTCACTTTCTATTTTTACCCGCTTGGCCTACCCAGCCAGCCTGTCGGAGAAAACGCATGAGTCACGGAATGATTTATAATATTCAGCGAATGTCCACCAAGGATGGCCCAGGGGTACGCACAACGGTATTTTTGAAAGGCTGCCCCCTGCGCTGTCTGTGGTGTAGCAATCCCGAATCACAGCAGAGCGCGCCACAGATGCTCTTTTTCGACAATATTTGTACAGGCTGTGGGGCCTGCGTTGCCGCCTGCCCTACCGGAGCCGCAACATTGGTAGGCGAAAAATCCCAGCGCGATACACGCCTGTGCCAAGACTGCGGGGCCTGCACAAGCGTATGCCCCTCACAAGCACGGGAACTGAACGGGAAAGATATGAGCGTGGATGAGGTGATGACCGTGGTAAAAAAAGATGCGTTGTTCTATGAAAATTCGGGCGGCGGCGTTACCTTTGGGGGGGGAGAACCCACGGCAGGCGGCCAATTTTTTCTGGATCTGGTGGAGGCTTCCCTGCAAGAAGGTTTTCACGTTACGGTGGATACCTGTGGATATTGCCCGGCTGAACGCTTCGACAAGGCCCTGAGCCTTGCGGATCTTTTTCTTTTTGACTGCAAGCACATGGACCCAGAACAACACAAGAAACTCACCGGACAGGACAATATCCTCATTCTACGCAATATGCAGGCGGCATTGACTTCCGGTAAAGAAGTCCATATTCGCATGCCACTGATGCTCGGCCTTAACGATTCTGACGACAATCTGGCTGCCATGGCAAAATTTTTCGGCGCATTCGGTCGGAATGAGCTTGAAGTCATGCCTTGCCATGCTTTTGGGGGCAATAAGTATACGGCTCTCGGCAGGGCACAACCGGCGGTAGGGCAATACCGCCCTGAAGAACTGAAAAAAGTGCTGGCCCGTTTCGCCCAGCACGGCCTTTCCCCTATCATCGTTTAACCATACGCACAGGAGAGCCTCATCATATGTTTACCATGACAATTACTGACGATACCATGCTGGAAAAACTCCGTGCCATGCTGGAGGACGAAGACGAGGGCACCTGCGTTCGCCTCCGTGAATATAAGGTCGGCGGTGGCTGACACGCCAAAATAGTGCTCGGTCTGGGCATGGACGAAATGGATGAGGATGAAGACGAACAAATCACCATAGAAGACGTACTTTTTATCGCTGAAAAAGATTTTTTACTGAAATACGGCGCAGCCTATGAGCTGGCTTTCAATGACAATAAAGAAGTGGTGCTGACAGCTTTAGCCGGCGTTGCGGCCTAATGCATTTTGATTCCAGACGCTCCCTCCGGTACTTTACGGCAAAAGTAAAGCGCTGGAGGGAGCCTTTGGAATCAAAAATGCTTTAATATGCCAACAACGCGAGCCCCGCTTGCTCCCATTCTTCCAGCAGGCGAATTTGTTCGGCTTCCACTTTTGCCAGACGGGACACCGCCGCGCTAAAAGCCTGCGGGTCGCGGGTATAAAAATCCGCTGCGGCCAGCGCATTTTCTAAGCTCGCCTGTTCCTGTTCCAGCGTCTCAATACGCACGGGATAGTCTTCCAGCGCTTTTTCAAGGCGCTCTTTGGCGCGTTGCTCATTAAAGGACAAGCGGCGGGGCTTATGGCACGGTGCGGGGACGCTGGTTTTGCTCACCTTGCTTGACGGAGGCGTGGCGGCGGGCTGCTCTTTGCGAGTAGCCTTTTGGCGAACCCAATCCGTGTATCCGCCCACATATTCGTGCACCAACTTGTCGCCTTCTAAGGCCAGTGTTGAGGTAACCAGATTGTCCAAAAAATGCCGGTCATGGCTGACCATAATCACCGTGCCCGCGTAAGAATCGAGCAGTTCTTCCAACAATTCTAAGGTTTCCATGTCTAAATCGTTGGTGGGTTCGTCCAATACCAGCACATTGGAGGGGCGGGTAAACAGCCGCGCTAACAGCAGGCGGTTCCGCTCCCCGCCCGAAAGCCGAGCCACGGGAATACGCAAGCGATCCGACTCGAACAAAAAGTCGCGCAGGTAGCCCGCCACATTGCGGGTTTGACCGTTAATCGTCACCGTGTCGTTACCGTCGGCAATGCTGTCCATCACCGAGGCTTTGTCGTCCAACTGATCCCGGTGCTGGTCAAAATAGCTGATTTCCAAGCGGGTACCGTGCCGCACCGTGCCCGCAGTGGGCTTTAATTCGCCCAACAGCAAGCGGAGTAAGGTTGTCTTGCCCGTGCCATTATCGCCCACCAGGCCCACGCGATCACCGCGCTGAATAAGTGTGGACACATCACGCACCACCTCATAACCGTCAGGATAGCTAAAGCCCAAGCCACGCGCCTCAATCACCAGCTTACCGGAACGCTCGGCCTCCTGCGCCTGCATGTTCACCGCGCCCATGCGCTCCCGCCTTTCGGCCCGCTCACTCCGCATAGACTGCAAAGCCCGCACCCGCCCCATATTACGCGTGCGCCGCGCCTTCACGCCTTGGCGTATCCAGGCCTCTTCTTGGGCCAATTTCTTGTCAAACAGGGCCGACTGGCGCGCGTCATTTTCAAGGCGGGCTTCCCGTCGCTCAAAATATTGATCAAAAGAGCAGGCATACGAATACAATTTTCCCCTATCAATCTCCACCACCCGCGTTGCCAGCCGCTGCACAAAGGCCCGGTCGTGGCTGATCAACATCAAGGTTTTGACCCGACGCAACAAAAAATCTTCCAGCCAAGCAATGGTTTTAATATCCAGATGGTTGGTGGGCTCGTCCAGCAGCAGATGCTCCGCCCCCACAAGCGCCCGCGCCAAAGCCACCCGCCTTTGTGACCCGCCGGACAAATGGGCAAAATCCGCCTCTGGATCAATGCCCAAGTGATTGATAACGCTGATAACATCGCCATAGCGTTCCCAACCGTCACCGGATTCCAAAAAACCCTGCGCCTCCCGCAAGGCCGCCGCACTCAGCAAAGCCTCACGCCCCGTGGCAATGCAATGGGCCCCCGCCAGGGCCTTACCGACAGTTCCCAAGCCCTCAGCCACAATGCCGAATACTGAACCTTGCCATGTACTGGGCACCGTTTGCGGCATGTGCCCGAACACGATGCCGGGGCTGCGTATAACCTCCCCCGCGTTGGGGCGCAATTCATCACTCAAGAGGCGAAACAAGGACGATTTGCCCGTGCCGTTACGCCCGACCAAGCAGACCCTTTCGCCCATTTCCACATGAAGTTCTGCGGCATCCAATAAAGGCTTGCCACCCAAATTCAAGGTAAGCGCTTGCAAACTCAATAAAGCCATAAGAATTTTCTCTTTTATAGTAGTTTTTTAGAGGGGAACGGGAATGGACAACAAGCCTCTAAGCAGGTAGCCTTGGGGCATGGATGACACCACTCTTTCCGCTCTGCCCCCCCGCCCTGCCGTCTTTTTTGATCGGGACGGTGTGCTGAATGTCGACAAAGATTTTGTATATAAAATTGCTGACCTAGAATGGATTGAAGGGGCCATGGACGCGGTGCGCTGGTGTAACGAACACGGCTACTGGGTTTTTGTGGTCACCAATCAGTCCGGCATTGCCCGAGGCTATTATACCGAAGCCGACATGCGGGCCTTTCACCAGCACATGCAACACCAGCTTAACCTGCACGGGGCCAGTATTGACGCCTTTGCCCATTGCCCGCACCATCCCCACGGTATAATTCCCGCTTACACCTGTAGCTGCCACTGCCGCAAGCCCGAAGCAGGCCTTATCACCACCCTGCTCCAGCGCTGGCCCGTGGACAGAGCCCACAGCCTGCTTGTGGGGGACAGCCCGCGCGATATGGAGGCCGCCCACAAAGCGGGCATCCACGCCGCGCTCTTTTCTGGCGGCAATCTTCTCCACTTTCTCCAGACAGCACTCCCCCGCACAGCCCCAGCGCTTATTTCTTTCCCTTAAAGCATTTTTGATTCCAGACGCTCCCTCCGGCGCTTTACGGCGAAAGTACATTTCGCCTACGCCTAAGGGGCGGGCGGCGCTTCTCGTCGCCAGAGCATTTAGCTATTTTCAATAGCAAGATGCTCTAAAACTCTCAAGCACTCTGTCGCGCGCCCTGCGGGCGGCTTCGGTGGTAAGGCTGTCAACCTGATCGCGGTCAACATAGTTGATCGCCCCACAGGGGCACATTTCAACACAGGCCGGTTCAAGGCCCACAGCACGGCGGCGGGCGCATAAATCGCATTTACGGCTCCCCACGCCCTTATCGGATTCAAAGAACGCGGCGTAGGGGCAAGCCAACATACAATTACGGGTTTCGCAGCCTCGGCAAAGCATGGGGTCAAGAATAACGGCACCATCACGGTCGCGCATCAGAGCGCCCCGCGAGCAGACTTTCATGCAGTGGGCTTTTTCGCAATGCAGGCAATAAATGGGCACAACCTGCCCATCGGCGGTGCGGGCCATAACAATGCTGGGCTGATCATACAAAAACTTGCACACGCTTTCGCACGTTTCGCACCCAATGCACTTATCATAATCAATATACAGGGTTTTACCCTTCAGAGCTTCTACAGTATTCATATTTTATCTCAAGGCGTTGGGGGTAATAACGTCAGCGTCATAATTATATTCGTCCTCGCGGTGCTGAACTTTCAAATCCAGCCAATGGGTCAGCGAGCGGGCGGCACGCAGGCCGCTGTAAACGGCTTTGCCAATTTTACTGGGCCCGCTGAGCACGTCTCCCGCAACAAAAACATTTTCGATACGGGTCATGTTGAGCCAGCGTACTTCGCCCTTACGCACATCTTCAAGCCCAAGTTGGTGTTGAAAGGGCGGCGTGGGAATTTCGCCAATGGCGGTAACAACCATATCCACGGGCAATTCATGGTTTTGCCCTGCGCCATCAGTGTAGGCAAGCGCGCTGACCAGATCCGCCGCGCCCATAATGGCGGTGGGGGTACAGCGTTCGTGCCACTGACAGCCTTTATCCAGCAGGCGCGAAAGTTCGTATTCGCCCGCAGGAGCTTCACGCATGGTGCGGCGATAGAGCATATGCACTTCCGCCGCGCCAAGGCTGAGGGAAGACTGCGCCACGTCCACAGCCGAATGCCCCGCGCCGATGACGGCCAGTCTTTTGCCCCGCACTTCAGGGCTACGCACATTATTGGCGGCGTAGCGAGCGGCGCGGATGGGAAAGAGAAATTCAAGGCTGGAAAAGACCTGCTTGCGGTCTTCCCCCGCAATGCCCATTTTGCGCGATTTCCACGAGCCAGTGCAGATAATTACGGCATCATGTATTTCAACAAGCTCGTCCAAGCTACGCAAGTCGCTGGAAAAATGGTCGCCTTCTTCCTCATGCAGGGGATTACTACAACAAATTTTGGTATTACAGTGGAACATAACCCCAAAGGTTCGTGAAAGAACGCTCGTGCCACGGTGAATACGCTCGGCGGGAATACGCTCGGCGGGAATACCAAACAGCATCAGCCCGCCAGGTTTGGGCAGCTTATCGTAAACATCCACCTGATAGCCAAGGCAAGCCAGATAGCCCGTGGCGGCCAAACCCGAAGGGCCAGCCCCAATAATGGCGATACGCCGACCGTTGGCCGGTGCAGGATCAGGACGCATAAACGCAAAATTCATGGCATCAGCAGGCATGCATACTCCTTAATGGGAAGAGGGGCAGTGCGAAAAGGCTGTCCCCTGATTCAAAATAAGCTCCACTTCGTCCACAGCCAAGCCCGCCGCGTTGGCAATTTGCTGCGGGCTCTGACCTTTTTTATGGCCGTTGAGGATAAGTTCGCGTAAAAATTGCGGAGAACGAAGAATGCCCTCGGCTTGCTCCAGCAGGCGGCGCAATTGCGTGGCGCGCTCTTCAAGGCGCTGATCCAGCAGGCGGAGTTCGGCCTGCCGCTGGGCAAAGGTTGCCACCAGATCGCGCTCAAGCTCGGCATTTTTTTGCAAGCGGTTGAGCAATTGTTCCTGATTAGCCTGAAGCATCGTCATGAGAGATTCCGAACGCTTGAGACGCAAAAAAAAGAAGAGCACCGCGCCGAGCAAAGCCAGCTCTGCCACAGTAAAAAGAACAATAGCCCACAGGGAAAGCATGTATTACACCTTAACGTTCAAAAGATTACCCAGCAGAGGATTGTCGCCAGACGGGGCGTTTTCGTCTTCCATTTCTTCCGGCACCATTTGGCGGTTTTTACGCCGCGAGCCGAAGGTGTGCCCTTGGCTAGTGCCACCCTGCTTATCGCCCACCTGCACTTCCCCACCTTTGTCCAATTTTTGCACCTGCTGGTGCTCTTGGCGGGCCAATTCTTCCGCCATTACCCGCGACATAGCTGCAGCGGTCTGGGGGGCCACGGCGGCATCGTGCGAAAAACGCGCCGTATAATTTGTTTGGGCGTATAACACCGCGATGGTAGGATCAATGCCCATGGTAGCCTCGCTCACTATTTTACAAGGTCAAACCACTACGTACCATACCTACTTATCTGCCAAGATAACTTTCAAACAGCATACCCTCAATTTTCCCCCCCGCCAGATAACCACTCAAGACAGAATTCAAATCTTTTTTAATCGTTGGCGTGTTAGCCGGGTCAATAAGGTACTGATACGGTTTATTCTTAATATAATAATACACCGCATCACGCAAGATAATCATTTTATTTTGGGCTTCCATCGCCAGCATTTCGCTGGTGCTGATGGCAGAAAACTTGCATACCAAAAAAACCACCTGCCCGTCAGCTCCTGTAGCGGGCAATTCCACCCAGAAAGGATCAAAAGTAATATAATATTCTTTAGGTTCGGCTTTGGCAGGGGCAGAGGGTACCACCACAACTTCGGGCGCCAAGGGGGGAGGCGGGAGCGAGGGCGGGGTGCGAAAAACAAAAAACCACAACACGACAGCAACAGCCAACAGGCCAGCCGCAGCGGCTATGATGAGGATTCGCTTTTTTTTCTTCTGTGCGGCACCTTCCGCATCGTTCGGCGCTTCGGGGTCAAGGGTGAGTGCCGTGGATGTCGCCGGCGCGGGGGCTGGGCTTTCTTGCAAAAAGGGCGCATCATCCATGTCCAAAGCGACTTTTGTATCCGCTTTAGACACAATCTCCATATCTAGCATGCCTGTGTCAGGCTGCGCCTTCGTAATAATATTGCTCGCCAAGGGAATACTCCCTCCCTAGAGCAGAGTAACGGTGGGAATATATATTCTCAGCTTGTCAGCACGCGTACCTGTGCGCCTAACAGCACGCATGACTGGCGCATGCCCAAGACACCGCGTTTTTCTGCACCCGCAGCCACCAGAGCCCTTCCACAGGAAAATTGCTGTAGCCACTGCCCTAAGGGAAAATTTTGTCTATTTTTTGTTTCAAGGTTTCGGCAGTGAAAGGTTTAACAATATAGTTTGACACCTTGGCTTGCACGGCTTCAATAATATTTTCTTGTTGCGCTTCTGCCGTCACCATCAAAAAAGGGATAGCTCCATGAATTTCGCTGGCGCGCACTTTACGGAGCAGGTCAATACCTGTCATCTGGGGCATATTCCAGTCGGAGACGATAAAATCAATTTTATCTCTGTTCAGCACTTCCCACGCGGTTGTGCCATCGTCCGCTTCCACAATATTTGTAAATCCCAACTGCCGAAGAATATTACGAATAATACGCCGCATGGTTGAAAAATCGTCTACAACCAAAACACGCATATTAGGATTATAAGGCATGTGGTAACTCCTTGTTGGCATGCAGAGTGTCTAAAGGACACAAGAGGCACCTTATTGGGCACCATAGTGCTGAAAAAATTCCCTCCGCAAACGATTCAAAGCCTGCGAATGCAATTGTGAAACCCGCCCTTCTGTAATACCCATAACCTCAGCGGTTTCACGCATATTCAATTCGTCCGTATAGTAAAGTGACAGTACCAGTTTCTCCCTTGCTGTCAATGAATCTATAAGGGGAACCACTCTTTCCAGCATTTCCTGAGCCACAGCCTGGTGAAAAGGCTCCCCTTCGTGGCGGCTGCCCCCCCCATTGGACACAGAATCCTGAATGGCGTCCAACGAAAGGCACATCTGGTTTTGTAAAGCCTCCAGCCCCTGACGCACGTCCTTGGCTTCCAATCCGGTCAGCGTTTGCAATTCTTCTTCCGTGGCTTGGCGGCCTTTTTCGTGCTCGATCACGCGCATGGCTTCGTCCAATTGACGCACCCGCTGGCGCAAAGAGCGCGGAAACCAATCTAGGCGCCGCAATTCATCCAACATGGCCCCACGAATACGGTTTTCCGCATACGTTTCAAAGCGGATTCCCAATTGCGGACGGAACTTCCCCAAAGCCTCCATTAAGCCCAAGGTACCCGCACTGATGAGCTCCCCAAGCTCAACATTACGCGGCAATTTGGCCTTGAGGCGCAGAGCCAAAAAGCGAATTTTGGGCGCATAATGGCGCACAATATGCTCCTGCTCCAGCGGGAGGAAGTCGCCCCACGCTGTTGCCCCTTCCTCAAGAGCTTCCCATGGTGTCGGCCCTTCCCGTGTTGCTGCTGCCTTACTCATGCTCCTACCCTTCCTTATGCGCGAAACAACAATTTCTTCCAGAAAAATTTAATATTACCGTCAAGACTTTCGGGAATTTCCCACGTTTGAATAGTTCGAGCCACCTGCTGCACGGCGAGCGTTGCGCTGCCCTCAGGATTCATGATGCAAAAAGGCTTCTGCTGCACCACAGCTTTACGCACCTGTGGATCGCGGGGAATAAGGCCCGCAAAATCTAGAGAGACCCCGCTCAAAAAATGATCGCACGCCTGATACAGACGCGAAAACATTTCCTTGGCGCTTTTGGCGTCTGCCGCCATATTCACCAGCACTTTAAAATGCTCCACCCCATGGTTGAGCTTGAGCACCTTAATCAGGGCGTAGGCATCGGTCAGCGAAGTCGGTTCGGGGGTGAGCACCACCAGCCGTTCCTGCGCCGCCAGATTAAAATACAGCACGTTATCACTAATGCCCGCGCCCGTATCCACAATCAAATAATCCAGTTGATCTTCCAGACAGTCCACCGCCTCCAACAATTCCAGTTTCTGGCCGGTGGTCAGGGTCAGCATTTCGCTCATGCCCGATGAGGCGGGCAAAATGGAAAAACCGTAGGGCGTAGGGAAAATAATATCCTTCAAGCTGGCCCCGTCATGAAACAAATGGAACAGATTTTTTTGCGGTGTCAGTCCCAGAACCACATCCACATTGGCAAGGCCAAGGTCAGCGTCGATAAGCACCACGCGTTTACCCTGTTGGGCAAGACTCACGGCAAGATTCACGGCAAGA
>JAVVPD010000041.1:0-18347 GCA_036655975.1 Desulfovibrionaceae bacterium
CTAAAATTTCTGGTGGAGCTGAAGAGAATTGAACTCTTGACCTCTTGAATGCCATTCAAGCGCTCTCCCAACTGAGCTACAGCCCCAACGAAATTTGTTCTACGCAGAGGGGCTCTTTTTGTCAATAAAAAAAGTTCGAAAGTGTGAAAAAAAAGTTATTATTGGAATAGATTTATTATTTCATATTGAAATATAAAGGAATATTTTTATATTTGAAGGGGATTTCGTGTTGAGGAAGATATTGTTCTGCGCGGAGGCTTGCCCAATGGGCGCAGGATGTTATTTATAATCTAACACATATTTAATGCTATATTTGCGGGGTGGATATGCGTGTTCTTATTCTTGGCGGCTCGGGTTTTATTGGTTCAGCCTTGGCGAGAGCGCTTGTGGGCCGAGGTCATGCGGTGCGGATTAGCACGCGGGGGCAGTCACGCGGGGGCAAGGAAGCGACTGGGGCTAGCCTCACACAGGTGCATTGGGACGGCAGCACGGGGGCGGAGCTTGCTTCTTTGATGGAAGGTATGGATGTAGTCATCAACCTTCTGGGGGAAAATATCGCGGCTCACCGTTGGACGAAGGCACAAAAATTTCGCATTCGGCACAGTCGAATTGTGGCGGGTGAGGCGGTAAGTCAGGCTTTTTTGCTGTGTAAAGCTGCCGGCAATGCGCTTCCGCATACACTCGTGCAGGCTTCTGCAAGCGGCTATTACGGTGTTTGGGCTGAGGCCAATGACGCGCCCTGCTGTACGGAAGACAGCCCCGCAGGAGAGGGTTTTTTGGCGGAAACCTGTGTGGCGTGGGAGGCGTCAACCAAGGCGGTGGAAAGCCTGGGTGTGCGGCGTTGCGTGTTACGCACGGCGCCTGTGTTCGGGCTTCATGGCGGTATGTTGTGCCGCATGCTTCCGTTTTTTCGGGCCGGTGTGGGGGGTGTGCTGGGTTCAGGCTTGCAGCCTATGAGCTGGATACACCTGCACGATGCCGTGGCGGCCATCTTGTTTTTATTGGAAAATACAGCATTGGCGGGTGTTTTCAACATCAGTTCGCCCTATCCGGTGACAATGCGGGAGGGCATGATGACGCTGGCGAAGACCCTGCATCGTCCTGCTTTTGTGCGTGTGCCGGCATTTGTACTGGAATGGATTTTGGGGGCAATGGCCCGCGAGCTTATACTGACAGGGCAAAAGGCTGTGCCAACGCGCTTGCGGGCGGCGGGTTTTACGTTTGACTATCCCCGTATGGACGGGGCACTTGCTCAGATTGTGTATCAGGGCTAATTGCTGCGCTTTTTTTGTCTTCCCACCACCAGCGAGCGTGTTCGCTCAACAGGGATAAATCCCCTGCGGCGGCGACGTTCAAAAAAGACCGGTATTGGCGTACCATGTCGTGACTGAAAGGATTGGCTTCAAAGAGCCCTTCAAACAGCTCGGCATCTTCGGTGAGCAATTTGCGGGCAGCTTCTTGCCGACGGCGGAATGAAGGCGTTAAAAAAGGTAGATATTCATTTTTGTGGGCCAGAGTGGCAAAATAGGCCACGCTGGAAATAAAATTCAAACCTTGAATGGCGGCCATGGCTTCATCGTGTAGGGCGGCGGTACTGGTGAAGACGCGGCAGCCTAGGGCCTGAAACATTTGTTGCAGTAGCGCGCAATGGGCCTGTGTGGCCCGCACGCCTGGGGTGAGCACGACGGGCAGCTCCGCATCCGCTTGCGGGGCAGGGCCGAACAAAGGGTGGGTTCCCACCACGGGGCCTTGCCATGCGCGGTGCATGTCTTCCATAGGCTGAACTTTTACGGAAGTGATATCCGCTAAAATCGTATCCGCCCGCAGATGCGGGGCCACTAAAAAACTGACTTCGCGCAGATGGGCCGCCGGAACACACAAGAGCACCACGGTGGCGTCGGCACAGGCGTGGGCAAGAGTTGTTGCTTCCAGCGGCAGATCAACCCCGCGCACGGCATAGCCGGCAGCGCTGAGGCGCGTGTGCAGCATCTGCCCCATGCGTCCGGTATGTCCCACAATTGTCAGCGGAAAGCGCGTGTGTTCCATCAGAGGATTTTTCCCCACAGTTCCCAGAAATTGGGAAAGGATTTTTGGACCACATTGGGTTCGTCCAAATGCACAATGTCACCCCCCAAAGACAATAAGGCCAAAGACATGGCGATACGATGATCGCCGTGGCAGTGAAACACGGTTTCTGCGGGGGCCTTGGGTGTGCCTCCGGTGACAAGCAAGCCATCGTCAAGTTCTTGCACCGTAATGCCTGCTTTACGTAATTCTGCAGCTGGGGCGGCGATGCGGTCTGATTCTTTCAGCCGCAAATGAGCCACATTGTGGATGCGTGTTTGCCCTTGGGCAAAGGCCGCCACCATGGCTACGGTGGGCACAAGATCGGGGCAATGGCCCATATCTATGTCAATGCCGTGCAAAGGCGAAGGGTGTACTGTAATGTCAGCTTTATTCAGGCAGATGTGCGCGCCCATATTTTTTAAAATGTCGAGTAAAGCTCTATCCCCTTGTACCGAATGGGCATTCAAACCGCTGACACGCAACGCTTTGGGGCCGATAGCTCCGGCCGCCAGAAAATATGAGGCACCAGACCAGTCGCCTTCCACGGTATAGACCCCCGCCTTGTAGGTGGACGGCGGCACCAGAAAACGCACCATGCCGGGGCGGGCTTCGGTCAATGTGCGCCAGTCGGCTCGTCGCCAACCCTCGTTTTGCTGTTCCACCGCAAAGGTGATGTCAAAATCTTCAAGGGTTTGCAGGGTCAGGCCCACATAGGGCCACGACAGCACTTTTTCTCCGCCGATGGTAATCATCAGTCCGCTCTGCGTGCAGGGAGCGGCGAGCAGCAGTCCAGAAAGGTATTGGCTAGATTCGTCCAGCGGGATGGATACCGAACCACCGTCAATGCCCTCGGTTTCCAGCAGGAAGGGGGGGCAGCCGTTGCGGCCTTCAAAGGTGATGTGTACCCCGAGGGCCTCCAAGGCCGTGACCAATTGCCCTATGGGTCTTTCGTGCATGCGCGGCGCGCCGTATATGCGGAAGCGGCCTGTGCCGGACGCCAGTAAGGCTGTTAAAATACGGCAACTTGTGCCGGATTCGTGCACATTGCAAGACAGCGGGGTGCCTCCGGGTAAAGGGCCCCCGTGCAGGCAGCCGTCTGTTCCCGTAATGCGATAGCTCTGGTTGCCCAGTGCATGTATTGTCGCCCCCGCAGCGGACAGGATGGCGATAGTGCGTTTGATATCCGTGCTTTCCAGCACGTTTTTGATGGTAGATTCACCCTTTGCCAAAGCCGCGCACATAATATAGCGGTGCGAAACGGATTTGGACGGGGGGGCCTGAATCGTCAACATGATATTAGTCCTTTAGGCTGCATTCGCCTTGCGTGTCGGAAGGGTATGAGCCCAAGATGCGGAATGTGGTGCACATTTGCTGCAATTTTTCCACGAGGGGTATATAGGCAGAGTGCCCGAGATAACATTCCACATCGGCAAAAAAGATATATTTCCAGCAGTCGGCGGAGGAACTTTGCGCCTTAAGAGGGCGGGATTCGAGCTTACGCATATTGACTTGATGGATGGAGAATATTTCCAGAATGGCCGCCAAAGCTCCAGCCGTATCGGGCAGAGTAAACAGGATGGACGTTTTAATATGCCCTCTGGCCCCAGGGATGGGGACGGTCTGACCGAAAGTTTTTTGAAAGGTGGGATTTGCCACCATGACAAAGCGTGTCCAGTTGTTGGGTTCGTCTTCAATGGAGCGGGCCAGAATATTCAGGGGCAGCATATTGGCAAGCCGGGCATGACCAATGGCAGCCACTTTTTTGCCTTCTGAGCCGAGCCGTAGGGCGCGGTGCGCGGCGGCGGCGGTGGATTCTACCGGAATGAGCGTTGCTGTGGGCAGGATAGCGCGTAACCACGTGCCGCACTGGGCCAGCGGTTGTGGGTGTGAATATACGGTGTCGATTTCTGCCATATTGTTCCACGTAGATAACAAGCAGTGACTGATACGGAAATAGAGTTCTGAATGAATGTGCAGTGCGTACTTTAAAAAGAGGTCAAAGCTTTGGCCTACCGTACCCTGCAAGGAATTTTCTAAAGGCACGATACCCAGTTCGCACTGGTGTTCTTGTACCGAGCGGAATACATGTTGCAAGTCCGCACAGGGTTGAAATTCTACCGAATGTCCCAAGTATTCTAGGGCTGCAAAATAGGAAAAGGTTCCTTCCGGCCCGAGATAGGCCACCTTTTGCGGGCGCTGTAAAGCGCGGGACGATGAAAAAATTTCTCGCCAAATGGCGCCAAGGTGGTCGTTGGGCAGGGGGCCAGCATTCCGAGCTTCTAAGGAATCCAGCACTTCGCGTTCTCGCTTGGGCATCAGTACCGTGCTGGTGTGTTGTTTCAGGCGTCCTATTTCCATGCTCAGGCTGGCGCGGCGGTTGAGCCACGTCAGAATTTCCGTATCAACCGTATTAATTTCGTCGCGGATGGCAGCAAGGCGTGTCGTCCAGTCAGCATCGTTTGGGGCTGCGTTTTCGGGGGTAGAAGCTATAGTTTGGGGGGTGGAATGTGTCATTGTATTATAATTCCCTAATATCTTCAGCTATGCGTATGCCAAAATGGCGTCCTGCTTTGTCTGTATGGCATAATACCGTATCCCCTTCGCGCAGGCTTACCACACTGAGGGGGCTTCCTTCGGGGCTTGTCAAACGGATAGTTTCGGCATTTTGCAAAAAAATACTTCCGCAGATGTCGTCTTCGTTGTGCCCGTCCCCATGCAGGATACGGGCTTCTATGAGCAGCATGGGGCGGACTTCCACCTTGACCCGACCGACAGTGACAAGGCTGGTGCTGCCATCAGCGCAGACGTGCAATACTTCCTGTCCCGCCCGCAATTCTCCCAGATAGGAGGTTTTGTCTGCGGGAAGTTGCACATAGGCATGCACGGCACCGGCATTAACCCGAAAGGGGCGCGCGGCCACATATTCGTTATGCTCTGTCTCTGCGTGGACCAAAAAGGTAAAGGCGCTGGAATTGCCCACCAGCATGCCTTGCCCCTTTTGAAAGAGGGACAGCGTGTCTACGCAGACCCGGTGCCCCAGCCCCACATGCTGAATTTTGGTAATAACCGCCGGTTCCAAAGTATAGCGGCTTTGCGCCCGTCGGATTTCGGCTACCGTGCTTTTGAGTTCGGCAAGCCCCGCAGGGAGCATGACTATGCAGGCCACGCCGCATTCTAAAATACCTGCCGCCAAGCGCGCTTCTTCCAGCGAGGCCACTTCTACGCTCACATTCGCATGTTGCGCGAGAAGATTTTCTACGGGAATAATTTCCCATCCCCGCGCCAGCACCACTTGTTGTCCATTGTTAAGCAAGGCCAGGGCGTGTTCTTCATCTTCCTTGGCGTTCAGGGTGACGGTGGGCACGTCTTCGTCGGCCCATACCTGACAGCGGGCCAGACTCGCCACTTGGGCCACCTGTTCGCGGGGCACAATAATTCCGTCTACGCCAGATTCCAGCGCTAAAGTGACATCCTGTTTACACAGGGGAACACTTTTGAATAATAGGCTGGGCATGGGTTATTCTCCCACAATGGCAAGGGCTTCTTCCACCGTAGCGTCTTGATGAACCAAAGCCCGCAAGGCGCGGACAAGATCTTTGCGACGAGGGTGCTGGAAGACATTGCGCCCTACGGAAAGGCCGGCACCGCCCGCTTTGAGCGAGTCGGAGACCATTTGCAGAAAATCGCGGGTGGACTCCATGCGCTCGCCTCCGGCGATGACCACAGGCACACAGCAGGCGGCTACCACATCGGCAAAGCTGTCCATATTGCCGGGGTAGACCACTTTTACGATGTCCGCACCCAATTCTACGCCTACACGGGCGCAATGGGTGACCACTTCGGGGGCATAACCATTGGTGATCTTGGGGCCGCGCGCGTACATCATGGCCAGCAGGGGAACGCCCCACATATTGCAGGATTCTGCCACCCGTCCGAGATCAGCCAGCATGGTGCGCTCGTCCGGATCGCCAAGATTGACGTGTACAGACACGCAGTCCGCGCCCAAGCGCAGGGCTTCTTCGGTGGTTGCGACGAGCGTTTTGCTGTTACTGTGCGGGGAAAGTGCGGTGGAGGCGGAGAGGTGTACGATCAGCCCCAAGTCTTTGCCGCATTTACGGTGACCGCAGCGCACCAAACCTTTGTGCATGAGTACGGCATCGGCACCGCCTTCGGCCATGTCGTCCACGGCTTCACGCATGTCCACGAGCCCTTCAATCGCGCCCACAGAAACGCCGTGATCCATGGGGACAATAAGGGTATGTTTGGTCTGTCTGTTGATAATCCGTTCAAGGCGCACTGTTTTTCCAAGATGCATGATACTATCCTCGTTCCTACAGGATGAAGGCCAAGGGCCTAATATGCCAAGGACTAGGTTCTCAGGTTTGCAGGCGGTGGTACAATAAAAAAGGCCGCCGGCAAATGCCTGCGGCCCTTGGATGTACTTAACAGAAAGGTGTTAGTTGCACTCCACGCCACAGGCTTCTTTAAAATAGCTAAACGAATACCCAAAGTACGAGGTATAGCTAAAAGAAAAAGTGGCATATTGTGCATTGTACATGTGTGCTTCCTAACAAGTTTCAAGATCAACTGGTCAGAAACTACGCACCAGTGCAAGTGTCTGTCAAGTTTTTTTTTTATTTTTTAGACGCTCCAGAACAAAGTTTGCCGTAAGCCCGTCCTTGATTATGGCGCAGGGAAATTCCGCACGGGCTAAAGTGCGGTGCCCACCTGCCGAGCCGAAGCACTGAAAGGTTTTCGCGGCCAAAACGCCCATATCGCGACTGCCATCGCCCCGAAAAATTATGATAACCGTCTCATTGTACACACCGCTCACCGCCACCCATTTTAGGCCGTGCACACGGGTAAAAAAGTCGGCAATGGCAACGAGCAGATCGGGAGAATTCACTTCGCTGACATGGGCGTGGGCACCGCCGGAGGGGCAGGCATGCAGAGAACGAAAAGCGCGACTGAACAGCGGCAACCATTCCTGCAAATATTCACTGCGGAGGATGCGGCGCAAAATAGTGGTATCTGCATGGCGCGATAGCCATTGATAGGCCTGCAAATCCGACATGCCGCCAGAGCGTTCAAAGGCAGCGGTATCCGTGCGGATTCCGTAGAGCATGCCTGTGGACAGCAGACGGCTGGGGCGAATTTTTAGGGCATGAAAATACCGAGCCATCATAGTGCAAGTCGCGCCATATTCAGGGCGGATGTCGGTATAGGCGGCGTTGACCGGGTGCTCTGGCAGCAGCGGGTGGTGGTCAATGACCAGCGAAAACGGAATACCCTCAAAGGCGATATTGTGGTGGGGTTGGGAATCGACCATGGCAAAATGTGTAAAATTTTCACGCATTTCTGGTTGCCATGCTTCCACAGGAATGCGTAGATAGCGGATCATAGCCAGATTGTCAGGGCGGGTAACTTCGTTGGTGCGGGCGATGGTGATGTGCGGCGCACGGCGGCTGAGTAGGCGGCGTAAGGCCATGGCGGCCCCCAGCGCGTCGGGATCGGCGGTAATCATGATGCACCAGCGGTCTGCTTTATCGAGACTGTGGCACCATTCTTGAAATTGGATAATAAGCTTTGAGGGCTTAACCATGCGAAGACATTCCTTTACTCATGCTCGGCGCGGCGTAGCAGGTGTTGCAGAACCGGAGCGGACGTTTCTACACCGTTCCAGTGAAATATTTCCAGCACATGGCGGGTATCGGCGGGCAGGCTCAGGGCCACCTGACGGGCGATAGACCATTCGTCTGGACGCAGTGCGGTCAAAGGCAGGTGTTGATCCCTTTGACCGGGAGCGCTCCAATGCGCTAAGGCTACACGTTGCAGCAAGCAGGTGTTGGCTAATAAAGCTTTTTGAGCGTAGCCCAGAGCATGTCCCACGTCCAGACATATGCCGTAGTTTGCCTCAATAATACATGCTTGCAGGTCTACCAGAGGTGCCGTGTCGATATTTTCCAGTAGTAGGGGCAGGGCGGAATATTCGCGCCATAACATGGCAAAATCGCGTAGCAGTGTTGCCGTTTGCGGATGATGCGGCGGGTGAAGCACGGCTAGCCGAGGGGCAAGATAGGCCACCTTGCCCACTACGGCTACGTCATGGGCCGCCGCCGGGCGGCCCCCCGCTTCCCTGGGAATGTCCACAGGCAGGTGGACATGCCACGACAAGTCTAACTCTTTAAGGGTAATGGGTAGGTCTTCCACCCCATATTCAAGGCAGGAACGGGTCTCAAACAGGCACAGGGCTACCTCGGCAACTTTTCCGGCCAGAAAGTGGGCATTTTCTGCCACTGTTCCCGGAATAACACAACTTGGTGCGGCAAAAGCAAGCTTGCCCATACGCCCTCTCCTTTCTAGATATAATATACTGCTTTATAATAATTTTTCGCTTGTCCACCCCAAGGCCGCCGCCGCGTTTTCTGTGGTGCTGCCGCCGAGCACGCAAATGGCTCCGCTTTTGGCGGCTTCGGCCATAACTTCAGCAAAATCCTGAAAATCTTTAGCCGTGGTGGAGAGAATTTCTTCCCGCATTTTTTGACGCTGGGCGTCGCTGTCTCCGGTAAGGTAGCGGATGAGCGCGGTGGAGCCTTTGGCGTCGGGCAGCAGATAGGTGTCCACATCACCAATGGCTCCCACGATGGCACGGGTGAGTTCGCGTTGGTCGGGGTTGAAGGCGCGCAGATAGTCTGCCGTGCCGTCATAGACGTGCAGGGTGCGTTCCACCGCAGGGTCGCGGTAGGAGGCTTGCACAAGGGTACCGCTCAGGCGGTCGAGAGAGCAAAACGCGCCGTAGGCACCGCCCTGCACGCGCACCCTCTCCCACAGATAGCCCATACGCAGATGTTTGAAAATGACGTGGGCTGACCCGTGGTATGTGTAACCAAGGGCGTACAAATTGGCCGCTTTTCCCACAAAATTGACCTGTGCGGGGGCAATAAAAGCTTCCTGCGCGGGAAAGACGGGACAGCACCATTGGGAACGCTGCGAGTGGGCGTGGCCTGCGGGCAGTGCGGCGGCGAGGGAGGCGGCAAGGCCTTCCACGGTGGTTCCGGTGGCGGCATCGCAGGTGACATCCCACAGGGCGTGATCACGGCGTATAATGTGGCGGTACAGTTCCTGCAACTGACTGAGCAAGGCGGGCCAATGGTTTTCTACCTGATCCAATTGCTTGTGAATTTCGTGGAGGTAACTGATGCCGCCGGTGCATTCTTCCAGCCATCCGGTCACGGTGAAACGGGCGCGTAGACGGGAGGACACCGCGCTGTGCCCAGAGGCTACCAGCCCGTGTTCAAGGCGGGCCTTGGTTTCGAGGAGGATTTGGCTGATGCGTTCCCGATTGTCCAAGGCGGGCAGCAACAGAATTTCGTGGAATAGGGCAAAAAGGTCGTGCACCTTGGTGCCCACAGATTTGCCGCTCAGTCCCAAATAGGCCACAGGGGCTTGAGACGTGGCGGCGGTGCTGAAGAAGGGCACGGCCCACACGCCGCCGGTTTTGGCGGCAATGCGCGTCCCCAGTTCCACAAAATTGTGTTGCTGGGTACCAAGGTCGGTCAGGGCGCGCCCGAGCAGCGGAACGAGGGGCATTAAGGAGGCGGGCACGGCATCTAGGGGGAGAAGCAGATTGGCGTAAACGATGCCCGTGGTGTCAATGTCGTGGAATAAAAAGGTGTTGTCCGCGTCTTTGTGCACGCTGATGGGCAGCACGGTGTTGGTTTGGGGCAGATCCCCAAGCGTGAGGCCGGGAATAGTGGCAAGAGCGGCTTCGCTATCGGGGGCACTTTGGGCCGCGCGCAGGCGGGCGCTTTCTTCCACGAGGGCCTTACGCTCGGCAGGGCTACAGCGCTGTTGGATGTGAGCGAGGCGTTTTTTTCCGCATTTTCCCTTTGTTCAGCCAATTGAGAATCAGGCAATAGTACCACGGTGGTGCGGTGCTCGTTATGCAGAAACCATTGCTGTAGGGCTTGCTCAAACACGGCATCCCCCGCCGCAAGACGGCTTTTAATGCGGGCTAAGGGGGCTTCCCACGCCAGTGAGGCAAAGGCATCGCCGTCATATAACCATGTGGACAGGCTTTGAATCATGGCGGACAATCCCCGAGGGAAACGCCCAGAATTATTTTCCCGCAAGGAAAATTCTACGCTGTTCATGGCGGCTTCAATGTCGTCTTGGGCAATGCCGTCTTCCGCGAGGGTGGCGAGAGTTTCAAAAATGAGCATTTCAGCCTGAGAGACATCCGCATGGGCCAAACCCTTGAGGCCTATGGAATAATACATTTGGCGTAGGTCGGTTTCTAGGCCAACACCCGTGGTGTCTTCGCCTAATCCGGAATCAATAAGGGCTTTACGGAGGGGGGAGCCGGGCAATCCTTCAAGAATATGCTCAAGAATTTCAAGGGTCAGGCTGGCTTCCACGTCGGCGGTTTCGCACAACAGCCAATTAACGGTGAACATGGCCCGGTCTTCTTCAGGGCTGGAAGCATAGGGGCATTCAAGCAAACGGGGGCTGTCGCGGTGCGGCTGCAAAGGGATGGCAGAGTGTACCGGATGGGCGCGGTAGGCTGCCAGAGCCGTTTCCAGAAGGGCAAGGCGTTGGTCTTCTGGATCGTCACCCCAGAAAAAGAAACGGGCATTGCTGGGGTGGTAGTAGGCACTGTGAAAGTCTTTGAACGCTTCGTAGGTGAGGCCGAGTATGGCCTCCGGGTCGCCGCCAGAATCGAGGCCATAGAGCATGTCGGGAAAGAGCGATTGCTGTGATTGTTCGGCCAACACGGAATCGGGGGTGGAATAGGCGCCTTTCATTTCATTATACACAACCCCCTTATAGGCCCACGGGCCATCGGCGCTTTCCGCGTCCACTTGCCAACCTTCCTGACGGAAAATATCTTGGCTGATGCGCGGGTGGAACACGGCGTCGATATACACATCAATCAAATTGTAAAAGTCGTGCAGATTGGTGCTGGCAACGGGATAGCACGTTTTGTCAGGAAAGGTGAAGGCGTTTAAAAAGGTCTGCAAGGAGCCTTTGAGCAATTCGACAAAAGGCTCTTTAACCGGATATTTGGTGGAACCGCATAACACAGAATGTTCCAGAATATGGGCCACCCCCGTGGAATCTTTGGGGGGGGTGCGTAAGGCTACGCTGAAGCATTTGTTTTCATCCGCATTCACTACGGATAAAACTTCCGCGCCGGTGACGCTGTGCCGCCATAGGCGCGCTGTGCCGGAAACTTCGCTCAAGTGTTCTTCGCGCAGCAGTTCAAAACCGTGACTAGACATAGGGTATCCTTGTCCCCCGTGGGGGTGTGGGTGTATCGTTGGGGGGCGTCAAAAAGCCCCGAGGGAAAAACATCATTTCAAGTTCGGGGCATTTAGGCAATATAAAAAAAATACGCACACCACAGGGCGGGAGAGTGTCCCGCACCGCGATGTGCGCCAAAATTTTTTGTACCGTCAACAGGAAAAAAGGGGCGTTTACCCGTTGGCAGCCTTGAGCGTTTCTTCCACCATGGCAAGGGTGGGGGTGGCGTCGGCTTCCAATCCGCACAAACCGCGCACAGCCAGCATGAGCATGTCAAATTGCAGGGTCATTTCTGTAGCCCCGTTGTGAATGATGCAGCGATCACCCAATACCGACACCCGATAGGCTCGGCGATTGCGGTTCGCGCCAGCACCCGACACAATATAATAGACATGTTCGTTATTGTCCGTGACATACAACTTTTGGCGGGTCAGCACGCCATTGTCTTCGTCGTACCACGAACATTCTGAAAACAGCCGCCCGCTGAAGGAAATATCCGGGCCATTGTCATGTTTTAAAATGACATTTTCCAGAACGCGTTGGGAGGTCTCATTCATGCGATATTCCTCCGGGGATGAGCAGGCTGAGCTGCTTTGGCCCGTTGGTGTGTAGGTTTTGTGTCTTTAGCATGGATAGTGTTTCTATTTTTTCAGAGTCTGGCTCGGGGGGCGTGTTTTGCTCGGGAAATAATTCCCCGCCGCCGCGTTCTGTCCAGAAGGCTTGCAAGTCACTTCGGGAAATGCGGTATTCTCGCCCCAAACGGGCAGCACGCAAGACGCCATCTTTAATGGATCTACGTAAGGTCTCAGCATGACAGCTTAAAATATCTGCCGCTTCTGATAACGTAAACGTGGTCTTGTACATGACCTTGTCCTTTGCGCTCTCGTGCTCGGATACATATCACCTCAGATTAACTCTTGTCAACAAATGCCCTTTTTAGCCTACGGATCAGGAGGTTTTTTTTAGGCGGAATTGTTTGGGATTGATCCCCAGTTTTTGCATGCGTGCGCGCAGGGTATTATGGTTAATTTGCAATTGCTCGGCCGCGCCGTAGGGCCCGTAAACCTTGCCGTGGCAGCGTTCTAGGGCGTTTTCAATGAGCTCGCGCATGCTGTTTTGGAACGAAGCAGGGGCTTGGGGTGCGGGGAGAGGCATGAGTGGCAAAGAGCGCAGGGCCATGGCGATGCGCTGGTCAATAAGGGCATGCAGCACAGGGTCTTCGGCGCTGTGTGGGGGCATGGGCAAAGGGCGTAAGGCGGAAGGGAGAAATGGGGCCATGTCCAGCGGGCCAGCGGGATTGAGGATGAGGGCGCGTTCTACCAAATTTTCCAGCTCTCGGACATTGCCGGGCCATGAATAGCCCATGAGGCTGTCGAAAGATTTAGTAAGAATGGGCGGTGCGGGCACACCTAGGCGCAAGGCGGCCTTATCAACTAAATGTTTGACCAGTAGGGGAATATCCTCCAGCCTTTCGCGCAAAGGGGGAACATTTATGGGAAAAACGCATAGGCGGTGGAAGAGATCCTCGCGGAAGAGGCCTTGTTGACGCATGTGGGCAAGGTCGCGATTGGTGGCGGCAATGATGCGTACGTTGACTTTAATGGTTTTGGTGCTGCCGATGCGTTGAATCATGCCGTCCTGCAACACCCGCAACAGGTGTACCTGCGCGTGCAGGGAAAGTTCGCCCACTTCGTCCAAAAACAGGGTGCCCCCGTTGGCCTGCTCAAAGCGGCCCACATGGAGTGTGCTGGCACCGGTAAAAGCGCCTTTTTCGTGCCCAAACAATTCGCTGTTAAGCAAGGATTCGGGGATGGCACCGCAATTTACCTTCACAAAGGCGGCGCGTCTGCGGCGGGAGTTTTCTTGAATGGCGCTTGCCACCAATTCTTTGCCCGTGCCGGTTTCGCCAAGAATAAGTACGGGGCTTTCCATGTTTTGAAGTTGCTGAATGGCCTCCCCAACTTTTTTGAGGCCGGCGCTGGCTCCCACTAAAGTGTTGCCAGACAGATACTGTGCTTGGCGCGCCCACTTGGTTTTTTCTTCGTAAATTTTTTTCTTTTCTTCAGCAATATCTTGTGCTTTGACAATATTGCTGAAGGTAAGAGCCAGCGGCCCCACAAGCATACTCAGAAATTGCTCGTGTTTGCGGGTAAAGCAATGGGGTGAGGTACCCATCAGCACCAAATGCCCCACGATACCATTTTCGGCGGGCAGGGGGGAGGCCATGTAGGCCCGAGGGGCAAAGGGCAAAATGTGCGCCAAGGCCTGAGAATGGGCGCGGGCCACAACGGCGATGCTGTTGTCGTGTAACATACATATTTTGTGGGAGGCTTCAACGCGCGTTAAATACAAGGCTTCGGACATACTTAAGGGAACGGAAATTTTGGTTTGGAAAAATTTTTCGCCCGTGGTCACAAAGAGAATATCCAAAATGCGCTGCGGCGGGTTGAATTGGTCAAAGGTAATGGCGTGTAGGGGGATATGCTGGGCCAACAGCTCAAAAACAATACGCATTTTTTCGTTGAGCTCTGTGGAGCTGAACAGCGCGGCGGTGACATCTTGAAAAACTTTTATATATGCCTTCATGATAATGACTATTTTTTATATTTAACGTTATATTGTGTTATTTGATAAAAAATTTACCAAAAATAATAAATACGGGGAGGCAGAAAATATGTAAAGAATAATTGCTTGAATTACTATATAAAAAAAATGGCCTAAAACTTGCTATACCCTGTGTCTGCAGGGGGGAACCCTTGAAATTTCTCTCATCAGCATTATTTTTACAATACGCCCGCAAGGGGTGATGTTTTTCCCAGAACAGTCGCTCGTAGTGCTAAAAACGAACGACCTCCGAGGCGGGGGATTTTGCCAGGAATCCTCCGCCCCTTCTTCCCTGCCCCCTTTTCTTTACTCTCCTCCCAAGATGATATATAGTTATCCACTATTGTTTCAAACGGAGGCTATGTTATGTCGGCGGAACTTGCCAAAGCTCGAAAGCACCTAAGCTTGGTGCGTACACTCCTCAAAGAGGGGAAATATCTTCCCGCCGCACAAGCCATACAATTTGGCATAGCCACTATGCTGAAGAGTCAACTACTCAAGGTTGAAAGAGACGAATTTGAAAAATTGATCGCCACCGCCGTAGATTATTTTGCTAATGACGACTATATCCGCGCCCGAGCCGCCATTACCCTGACCTATGCTCCCGGGCAAGAACGCATCGTCTATGATCTCATCAGAGAAATTGCCGACGCGCTTAAAGAGCAGGTGGTGGAAGCCGCGCAGGAACAATTGCGCCTGAGCATCGAAAAACGCAATTGTGAAAAAAAAGAGAAGTTTGCCCATGGGATTGCCACCATTGAGGCGGGTGACCCGCAGGCTGGTGAAGCCATGTTGTCTGCGCTGGTGGAATCCTATCCTGACGATCCAGAATTGCGTGGTAGCGTGGGGGAAGCGTTGTTGCGCGTGGGCTTGTACGAACCTGCCGTGGACTATTTGACGGAAGCTCTCGACCAAAAGCCCGATATGCTGCATTTGTATAATAGCATCGGTATTGCCCTGCGTCGTCTGAATCGCTTTGAAGTGGCGGAAAGCTATTATTTGCGGGCGTCACAATATCTACGCAAGGATCCGAATCTGTATTTTAATATTGGTCGTTTGTATGTGGATTGGAAAAAATGGGATAAAGCCCTTAAAGCCGCTGCCATGGCCCTGAAGTTGAAACCGGGATTTATGGAAGCGCAAAAAATGTACGAATACGCCGAAAAGCAGAAGCAAGCTGAGGCACAGTAAAAAATAGTGGCTGCTCTTTAGAGGATGCAACACTCTTTACTCTGAGGGCGGTTTTTTTTGGGCAAAACGCGCGTAACAGCGGGCCACGGCGGAACTTGCATCCATCACAGTCAGGTACAGGCCCGAAGGGGCTGGCCCGGGTTCCAGCCGGGGACGCTGGCGCGGTGCCGGCACCGCCATAACGCTGTCCAAAGGATTTTTCCCGAGGGCGAGGCTGACCCGTACTTCGCTGAAAAAAGGCTCGTCCATAAAGGCGTTGACCCTTTCCAGAATTTCTCCGCTCTGCAGGCTGAGTTCCTGCATACTCATGGCGTCTTCGCCCCCTACTAACAATACGGCATTGCGGTGCCCCAAAGGCCAAGCCAGCGGGGCCAGTTCTGGCCCCATAACCATGGGCCAATTTTGCCACAAGCGGATCAGCCGCGCTTGCTCTGGTTGACCAACGGCGGTCATCCATTGATCCAACACCCTTTGCACAGGCTGCGGCCAAGTTTTTTTTGAGGGATCACGCTTTCTTTGCATGATGTGAGCATAGCGTATTGCTGGGGGGAGAGGCAAGCCAGCCACGGGGATAATCTTACCCCGCCTTGGCATCTTGACTATATGCACAAACTTTGATATTCACATCAATGTTTCTTGATGCAAATAATCCGTATCCAGTTTTGCTGTGTCCGCTGAGGGGTATTATGTCCGTCGCTATTCAATATTTCAAGGCCTTATCTGATGAAACGCGGGTGCGCCTGTTGTGCATTCTGCGGCAGCACGAACTTTCGGTCAACGAATTGGTGACTATTCTGGCTATGGGGCAGTCGCGGGTGTCTCGGCATCTTAAAATACTGACCGAGGCGGGCCTGTTGCATTCGCGGCGGGACGGGCTTTGGGTGTTTTACTCTGCGGTGTCCGTGGGGCCGGCCTTTGAATTTATGGAGGCGGTGTTTCCTTTTATTAGTGCACACAGTGATTTACGTTCAGATATGGATATGGCGTGGCGCATGATTGACGAACGCACCTTGAAAACGCGCCAATTTTTTAACGCCATTGCCGAAGATTGGGACGCGCTCAATCGTGAAGTGTTGGGCGGCTTTGATCTGGCCCGCGCCGTGTGCGAGGCCATGCCTGCTCATTGCGGGCTGGCAGTAGATTTGGGCTGTGGCACGGGTTCGGTATTGGAACGTATGCTCGAACAGGCCCACGGCGTGATTGGGGTGGACGGTTCTTCGCGCATGCTCGAAATGGCTCGTCACCGTTTCGCCCCCGAATATATGGGGGACGAAGGCCGCGTATCCTTGCGTATTGGCGAATTGGATCATCTGCCCTTGCGCGACGGAGAAGCCAACTTTGCCTGTATAAATTTGGTGTTGCATCACCTTTCCGCGCCAAGCGTGGCGGTGGAAGAAATTCATCGTATTCTTGCGCCTGCGGGGCTTGTGTTGGTCACAGATTTTGACAAGCACGATGTAGAGCGCATGCGTAGTGAATACGGCGACCGCTGGTTGGGTTTTGATTCCAGCGCCCTCAGCGCCCTGTTGGAAGCTTCACACTTTCGTATTTGTCATATCCAGCACCAGCCTGTGGAAAAGGGATTGACCCTTGTACTTGTGCTGGCTGAAAAAATTGTCCTGTAAATTATCAACCTATTGAGGAGCATATTCATGTCCTGTCATTGCAAAACCGCCCCCGCGCCTTTGGATCTTTCCCTACAGCACAAAGTGGCCGATATGTCTCAGGCCGATTTTGGCAAAAAAGAAATGCAGCTCGCCGAGCGTGAAATGCCCGGTCTTATGGAGTGCATTCGTAAATATGGCAGTCAAAAGCCCCTTAAGGGTCTGAAAGTTACCGGCTCCCTGCACATGACTATCCAAACCGCCATGTTGATCAAAACCCTGCACGCCTTGGGTGCTGACTTGCGCTGGGCTTCGTGCAACATTTTTTCCACGCAGGATCACGCCGCCGCCGCCATTGCTGACCTTGGCTATGCGAAGGTTTTTGCATGGAAAGGTGAAAATTTGGAAGAATACTGGTGGTGTACGGAAATGGCCCTCACCTGGCCCGACGGCTCCGGCCCCGACCTTATTGTTGACGACGGCGGTGACGCGACCCTGATGATCCATAAAGGTGTGGAAGCGGAAAATGATCCCGCCCTGCTGACGAAGAACTACGATAATAAAGAATTTAGCATTATTATGGATCGTCTGGCTCTGGCCCATAAAGCCGATTCTCAACACTGGCACAAGGTGGCTGCCAAGGTCAAAGGTGTGTCTGAAGAAACCACCACGGGTGTTCACCGTCTCTATCAATTGGCTGAAGAAGGCAAGCTTTTGTTCCCTGCCTTCAACGTCAATGACTCGGTGACCAAATCCAAATTTGATAATCTCTATGGTTGCCGCGAATCTTTGGCTGACGGCATCAAACGTGCCACCGATATTATGGTTGCGGGCAAGTGCGTGTGCGTTGTGGGTTACGGAGATGTGGGCAAGGGCTGCGCCCAGTCCATGCGCGGCTTTGGCGCGCGCGTGCTTGTTACCGAAATTGACCCCATCTGCGCTTTACAGGCCGCCATGGAAGGCTTTGAAGTCACCACCGTGGAAGCCGCATTGCCGGAAGCGGATATTTATGTCACGTGCACTGGCAATTATCACGTTATCACCGGCGCGCATATGGAAGGGATGAAAGACGAAGCTATTGTGTGTAATATCGGGCATTTTGATAATGAAATCGAAATGAATTATCTCGAAAATACCGCTGGCATCACCCCATTGAATATCAAACCTCAGGTGGACAAGTGGACACTCAAGTCTGGGCGGTCTATTCTTATTCTCGCTGAAGGCCGTTTGGTGAACCTTGGCTGCGCCACTGGACACCCCAGTTTTGTTATGTCCAACAGTTTTACGAACCAGACCCTTGCCCAGATTCGTCTTGCCACTGACACGACACTGGAAAAGAAAGTCTACGTGTTGCCCAAGGAATTGGACGAAGAAGTGGCCCGCCTGCATCTTGCCCGTTTGGGGGTGACACTTACCGTGCTTAGTGACGAACAGGCCGAATATATTGGTGTTCCAGTGACTGGCCCGTATAAAGCCAATCATTATAGATATTAAATGGGGAAAATCGGGGGAGGCTGCTTGCCTCCCCCTTAGGCGTAGGCGAAATTTACTTTCGCCGTAAAGCGCCGGAGGGAGCGT
>JAVVPD010000042.1:0-16230 GCA_036655975.1 Desulfovibrionaceae bacterium
ATCCCAGCTGCGACACTAACGTTTCTAATAATGCCATGCTAAAACAGTACAAACCAGCGTTCACCTCGTGCGGCTCAGGCCCGTACACGGCACAATCATAGTCTTTGGCTTCCACAATCGCCCGCACGGCACCATTTTGCCGCACCACACGCCCGTAAGCTCCAGGTTCAGGCAAGGTCAGCGTTGCAAAAGCCAAGTCCGCACCCTGTGCCTGCTCCAAGAATTTTTTCACTAAGGCGGTAGAAACCAAGGGGGTGTCCCCGTTCACCACCAGCACATGGCTACACTGACCTTCCCGCAGTGCTGGCATGGCCTGCAACAAGGCATGCCCTGTGCCCAATTGCTGCAACTGCTCCACAAAGCGCATATCGTCTGCGGAAAAAACACCACGCACCATGTCTGCCTGATGCCCGATTACTGTCCAGATGGCCCCCCCAAACAGCGGACGCAGGGCATCCACCACATAAAGTAACAGGGGTTCGCCCAGCAAAGTTTGCAAAACCTTGGGCTTGATGGAATGCATCCGTGTGCCCTTGCCCGCTGCCAATATCAATGCGCCAATCTTAGGCATATAATCTCCTTACGCGAATCGTTTTACGCGACTCGTTGACCTCACTTTTTATCGGGCATTACGGGGATTGTAAAGCCGTAACGAGAAAAGGGAGGCTCTTGCCTCCCCTTTCTTGTGAGCACACAACGCGAGTTATTCCATAACGAACACCAATCCCGCATCATCCACACGCACTGTGACAGTGCGACCGTCAAGAATTTCCCCCGCAATGAGCTTACGGGCCAAAGGAGTTTCAAGCGCATGTTGCAAATAACGCTTCAAGGGCCGCGCACCGTAGACTGGATCATAGGCCGCTTCGGCAATAAAGTTCTTGGCCTCATCAGTCAAGACCAGATGAACCTTGCGACTTTCAAGACGCTCTTGCAGATGGGCCAATTGCAATTCCACAATACGTCCAATCTGATTGCGGGACAGCGGGGTAAAGAGCACGGTTTCGTCCACACGGTTCAGGAATTCCGGCCTAAAATGGTGACGCAACTCGTCCATAACCCGATCATTAACCCCTTCTTGAATACGGCCCTCGGTGTCAATCCCCTCAAGTAGGTGCATAGAACCGATATTCGAGGTCATAATAATAATGGTATTCCGAAAATCCACCGTACGCCCCTGACTATCGGTCAAGCGACCGTCGTCAAGAAGCTGCAGCAGGGTATTGAACACGTCGGCATGGGCCTTTTCAATTTCGTCAAACAGCACCACAGCATAAGGCTTGCGGCGCACTGCCTCCGTGAGTTGCCCCCCTTCGTCATAGCCCACGTAGCCGGGAGGGGCCCCGATAAGACGCGACACGGAATGTTTTTCCATATATTCGCTCATGTCGAGGCGAACCATATTATCTTCCGTGTCAAACTGGGATTCGGCAAGCGATTTACAGATTTCTTTTGTCCCCCCCCCTGTAGGCCCGATAAAAATTAACGACCCCGTAGGCCGCGCAGGATCAGACAAGCCCGCCCGAGCGCGCAGCACGGCATCTGCCACCGCGCTGACGGCAAGATCCTGCCCCACAACACGATGGTGTAATTGTTCGGGCAAGCGCAATAATTTTTCTTTTTCGCTTTCCAGCAGGCGGGAAACGGGAATACCTGTCCACTTACCCACAATTTCCGCCACGTCATCGGGCCGTACTTCCTGCTTAAGCAGGCGCGTTGTCCCGTCTTCACTGGCATCTGCCGCCGCTAACTGCTTTTCCAGCGTCAACAAGCGGGAATATTTCAGCTCGGCAGCCCAGTTCAAATCATAGGCCCGCTCGGCCTGCTCAATGGCAAGGCGGGTCTGCTCAATCTGCTCTTTCAGGCCGCGCACCACGTCAATGGAACCTTTTTCCGTTTCCCACTGTTTACGCATGGTGGCTTGACTCATACGCAATTCGGATAATTCATTTTCCAACTTTTCCAAGCGCTCACGGGAACCTTGATCGCGCTCAGAGCGCAAAGCCTCGCGTTCGATTTCCAATTGCATGACCTTACGGTTCACTTCGTCCAGATCAGACGGCAGGGAATCAATGTCGGTACGAATCATAGCCGCAGCTTCGTCAATCAAGTCGATGGCTTTATCGGGTAATTGCCGGTCAGTAATATAGCGGTGTGACAAAATAACCGCCTCCACGATGGAGGCATCACTAATACGCACCCCGTGATGAACCTCAAAGCGTTCTTTCAGACCGCGCAAAATGGATATGGCGTCTTCCACCGTGGGTTCTTCAACCATAACCGTTTGGAAACGACGTTCTAGGGCAGGATCTTTTTCAATATATTTGCGGTATTCGTCCACCGTGGTCGCGCCAATGCAGTGTAATTCCCCCCGCGCCAACATGGGCTTGAGCAAATTGCCCGCGTCCATGGCCCCTTCTGTTTTGCCCGCGCCTACTATCGTATGCAACTCGTCAATAAACAGCAAAATCTTGCCGTCAGACTTCTGCACTTCCGCCAACACGGCTTTGAGGCGTTCTTCAAATTCACCGCGATATTTGGCCCCGGCAATGAGCGCGCCCATATCCAGCGCGAACACCGAACGGCCTTTTAAGCCTTCGGGCACGTCTTCATTCACAATTCGATAGGCCAGACCTTCTGCAATGGCGGTTTTTCCCACCCCTGCCTCGCCGATGAGCACAGGATTATTTTTGGTGCGCCGTGATAAAATGCGGATAACCCGGCGGATTTCTGCATCGCGCCCGATAACCGGATCCATTTTGCCCTGACGCGCGGCTTCCACGAGGTCGCGCCCGTATTTGTTTAAAGCGTCTAGCGTATCTTCGGGGGTGGCGCTCGTCACCTTGGCCCCACCACGTAAGGATTCCATGGCAGCCACAAAGCGGGCAGGGGTCAGATTATATTCACGCCACACTTCCCCTAAAGGCGAAGCGGGGGGCTGATCGCACAAAGCCGCGAACAAATGGTCTACACTGACATATTCGTCCTTCATGCGTTTGGCTTCAGCCTGCGCCAAAGAAATAACCTTTCCCAGACGCGGGGTGATCATGATTTTATGTTCTTCAAGGCCCGTACCCGACACGGAAGGCCGCTTACGCAATTTTCCTTCCACCGCCACGGCCAAAGCACGCGGCGCAATGCCCATGTGATCCAAAATGCGGGGAACAATGCCCCCCTCTTGGCTCACCAAAGCCAAGGCCAAGTGTTCAACATCTGTTTCCTGATGCCCCATGCCCGAAGCAAGATGCTGTGCTTCGGTGACAGCTTCACGCGCTTTTTCTGTAAACTTGCTGATGTCCATATAGCGTACCTCCTACCAAAGACTTTTGTAGGGAGGCAAAGCCCCTGCTCTTTCCAGCTACCTATTTAAGTCTTCAAATTTTTTAACTTTATTTTCTAATTCCGCGATGCGTTCGAGCAAATCTACAATAATTGTCCCGCCGAGGACGGGAAGCTCAAAGTCGCAGCAGATTCGTTCAAATTTACGCACACGGTAAATATCTTTACCCCGAAATAAATACCCATCGTCCCCAGCTTTCGCACTAGCAATCCAGCCCATTTCCATCAATTCCTCCAAACGGGCGGGATGGATTCCGGTCACCTCAATAAATTCGGCACGGGCGATATACGTTGAACGGGTGGGCAAGGCCGATTCTTTTTTTACCATACTCATGGTCTTCTCCTCCTAGGGTGACGTTGGCAACATTCAATGAATGAAACTTGCCAAAGACCGCTACGCCAGACAACATCGTTTCTGGCTTGCTTACGGCAGCTTTGACGCCGCGCTGCCCTAGCGGCTAGAGTGTTGCGCCTTTTTACCATGCTAGTATTTTGAAAACGCAACACTAGGGCAGAGTCAGGATCGGGCTTTAAAAAGTGATTCCGCCGCAAGGGCGTCCCACAATTCGCGTTCGCGCTTGGTCAATTCTGCGGGCACTGTAATCTGCACTTGCACTATTTGGTCACCACGGCTCGCCCCAGATCCCAAGCCTTTCCCGCGTAAACGGAATTTACGCCCAGAGCTTGTGCCGGCAGGAATATTGAGTTCAATGGCTCCTTCAAGGGTAGGCACACGGGCCTTGGCCCCGAGCACCGCCTCCCACGGACTGAGCTGGAGGTCAAAATGCACGGTATCTCCTTCAGTGCGAAACTGGGCATGGGGCGCGTATTTTATACGCAAAAATAAATCCCCCGCGCTGCCCCCCGGCGTGCTGTCGCCTTGCCCAGAAAGGCGGAGCTTGCCCCCTTCGCGGATACCGGCGGGAACGTTCACTTCAAGGGTACGATCCCCTTGGGGCATGGTCAGGGTAATGGTACGCCGCCCGCCTTTGAAAGCATCTTCCAAGCTGATGGGCAGGTCTGCCTCCACATCACGCCCCCGACGCTGGCGCGCCGAAAAACCGCCGAAAGGATCAGGGCCAAAGCCCCCCCGACCGCCGCCACCGCCCTGCCCCCGAGCAGCCTGCCCAAACATGGCCTCAAAAAAGTCCGAAAAACCTGCACCGCCAAAGTTTTGCCCGTTGAAATTAAAATTCATATTTTCAAAACCGGGCGCACCTTGGAATTGCTGACCTTCCTTCCAATTCGGGCCCAGCTGGTCATACAACTTGCGTTTTTCTGGGTCTTTCAGCACTTCATAGGCTTCATTAATTTCTTTGAATTTTTCTTCAGCGCCTTTGTCATCGGGATTCAAGTCTGGATGGTGCTTACGCGCCAACTTTTTATAGGCTTTGGCAATATCCTCGACGGAGGTGCTGCGCTCTACGCCCAGAAGTTTATAATAATCTTTATACGACACTGCCATTATATAGCCCTCCAAATCCGCACGATAATCAATCTTGTTTCCATGTTGATAGTAAGATCTCGACGGCCCACGTCAATAGAAATACGGGGAAATAGCCCTTACACAAGGCTATCTCCCCGTGCAGACGGGTACGATCAGAAACATTTTCGTTGCATTTTGGCCTGAAATCCCTATATACCTATGCAGCGCTACACCTTGTTGTCAAATACCTCTAAAGGAATAGTATCATGAAAGATATCCGCATTGCCGCCCGTGAACATATGAAAGGCCATTGCCGCATTTGTCCCCTCTGCGACGGGCGCGCCTGCGCCGGAGAAGTACCCGGCATGGGGGGCCTGAATACCGGCGCCACCTTCCGTAATAATATCAGTGCTCTTGCCCGCGTGCATATAAATATGCAATTAATACACGCAATTGAAGCACCAGACACGAGCACAAGCTTTTTGGGGCAGCCGCTCCGTTTTCCCCTGCTCGCCGCCCCCATTGGCGGTGTGGCCTTCAACATGGGCACAGCCCTGAGCGAAGAAGAATACGCCCTCGCCATTGTGCAAGGGAGCCTCCAAGCGGGCATCATCCCTTGCACTGGCGACGGTGTGCCCGACAATATTCATCAGGCCGGCTTTGCCGCCATCCGCGCGGCTGGAGGCCATGGTATCCCCTACATTAAACCGTGGGAAGACCCTGAACTCACCCAAAAACTGGACGGCGCGCTTGCTACCGGTGCTAAAATTATTGGTATGGATATCGACGCTGCCGGATTGATCACCCTACGCAAGATGGGGCGCCCTGTAAGCCCCAAGAACCTCTCGGCCTTACGCAAAATTATCGACCATCTCCACACGGCTGGCGCAGCCTTCATTCTCAAAGGCGTTATGACCCCCCAAGACGCTCTGCTTGCCGCCGAGGCCGGAGCGGATGCCCTTGTGGTGTCCAACCACGGCGGACGCGTTCTTGACCATTGCCCCGGCACCGCCGCAGTTTTGCCCGCTATTGCGGCCGCCGTGCGAAAACGCCTGCCCATTGTTGTTGACGGTGGAGTGCGCGACGGTGTGGACGTGCTGAAAATGCTAGCCCTTGGCGCGGATATCGTGTCCATAGGCCGCCCCCTCGCCATTGCCGCCCAAGGCGGACAGGCCGCAGGCGTACAAAAATTCCTCGAACTCGTCCACGCCCAGTTCACCCAAGCCATGCTGATGACCGGCTGCCAGAGCGTCAAGGATATAGACGGGAGACGCATTTTTAGCGAATAAAGAAGGGCTTTAAAAACAGAACAAACTATCAGGGAGGCCCGAGGGCCTCCCTGATTTATGACTTTACGGCCTTTCCCAGCACATGAGCAACGGAAAGGAGGGTTGATTCGTCAAAGGCCCGCCCGAGCAATTGCATCCCCACGGGCAGGTGACTGCGCTGCCCAAGGCCCACGGGAAAGGACAAACCGGGCAAACCCGCAAGATTAAGGGACAGCGTATAAATATCCATAAGATACATTTGCAAGGGGTCGGTCGTCAACGCACCAAGAGGCCAAGCGGTGACGGGCGAGGCAGGCCCACACAGAACATCACACTGGTTCAGCGCCTGCTCATAATCTTGCCGAATAAGACGACGCACCTGAGCGGCTTTGCGGTAGTAGGCATCGTAATAGCCGGAAGAGAGTACATACGTGCCGAGGATGATACGGCGCTGTACTTCCTCACCAAAGCCTTCCGTGCGGGAATTGATGTAAAGATCTTGAAGATCTTCAATGTGGCTGGAGCGATGTCCGTAACGCACCCCATCGAAACGGGCGAGGTTGGAACTGGCTTCGGCCATTGCAATAATATAATAGGTGGCGATGGAAGCGGCTGTGTGGGGCAAGCTCACGGGCACAAGAACCGCACCAAGAGCCTGAGCGCATTTGAGCGCCTCTTGGCAGGCATGCTCCACTTCTGGATCAAGACCTTCCGCAAAAAATTCGTGAGGAATGCCAAGACGCAAGCCTTTCAGGTCGTGACGGCCCGCGATAATACGGCTATATTCTTCCACGGGGCGCGGATCGCTGGTTGAATCCCGAGGATCATGCCCCGCAATAGTCTGCAACACCAGCGCACAGTCTTCAGCACTGCGGGCCAACGGGCCCACCTGATCAAGGGAAGAGCCGTAAGCAATAAGACCGTAGCGGGACACCCGCCCGTAGGTGGGCTTAATGCCCACACAGCCGCACAAAGCGGCGGGCTGACGGATAGACCCCCCCGTGTCAGACCCCAGTGAGGCAAAACATTGGCAAGCCGTCACCGAGGCCGCCGAGCCACCGCTAGAACCGCCGGGCACACGGCTCGAGTCTAGGGGATGATGCGTAGGCCCAAAGGCGGAATTTTCAGTGGACGAGCCCATGGCGAATTCGTCCATATTGTTCTTGCCCAGAATGATGGCCCCGGCCTTTTTTAAACATTCCACAGCGTGGGCGTCGTAAAAGGGCACAAAGTTTTCGAGCATACGTGAACCAGCGGTGGTGGGTATCCCTGCCGTGGTCAGCGCGTCTTTGACGGTAACAGGAATACCCCAGAGGGCTTGGGCCGGATTAGGGCCAGATATATCGAGGGCGCGGGCCTCTTCCAACGCGGCCTCACCCCGAAGCGCCAATAAGGCATGCAGGTGGGGCTCGGTTACAGCGATACGCTGCAGACAGTCCGCAGTCAGCGCTTCGGCGGTCACATCTTTATGTTGTAGGCGCTGACGAATTTCGGTCAAGGTAAGTGTATGCAATGCAGACATGGCTATACAACCCTCGGAACAACAAAATAAGTATCATGCTTGTGGGGGGCATTCGCCAACACCTCCCTACGATTATGCACATTCACGGCCACATCGGGACGCGTGGCTTCGGTGTGCTGCACGGGGCTGTACAGAGGCTCAACACCGTTGGTGTCGATACTGCGGAGTACGTCCATATAATGCAAAATATCCCCAAATTGGCGGGCAAAACGCTCTTGCGTGGGTGAATCCACACGCAGACGTGCCAAAGACGCCATTTTCATTACATCGTCAGTACTGATGGGCATAGAGCTATCCTTAAGGCTTGGCGGCAGAGGCCGCGCGGCTACGGTTGTCAAAACGGGTTAAGGCCTGCGCGCGGCGCTCCTTAAAGGCGGCAGCGTCCAGAGGGGCAAAGCCTGTGGCTGTGGGCGTAAACAAAAACAAGTGCTGACTGGCAATACCTTGCATATTCCACTGCATGGGCGCCATGGCCCACGGCATAAATTGGGCGCGCTGAGCACTGGCGGTAATCTCGCTGGAGCTTGCGGGGGCACTGATGCCCATGGCGGAGCCAAAGCGAATAAAGTCGTATCCGAGGGCAGTCCAAAAGTCTACCCCACCGGCATTTTGCAGGGCTGGGGGCACCATGGTGGGATTCCACGCACCGGGGAAAATAGCCAATTCGTATTTAAAGGTACCCAGAGAGTTTTGTCCACTCAGCCCCTGTTCCCATAAGGTGGTGCCCATAAGCACCTGACGGTCGTCCCCGTGATAAAACAGGCTGGTGGTAATCATTTCCATATTTTTCCACGAATCTGGCAAAAATATGGCTTCAAAAGTGGCGGTGGAAATGGGAACCTTGTTGACCATACGCGGGTTGAGCAATTGCCCCGCCTGCTGAGTCCACGCGCTCATGTCGGAAGACGGATAGCTGACGGCTTTCACCGTGCCACCGTTCAATCTGACGGCCTGCTCAAACATACCGGTCATGCGGGCCCCGTAGGTATCACCGGGATAGAACGCGCCGTAAGCTGTAATGCCTAAATCTTGCTTGATAAAGCGGAGCAGCGCGTTCACTTGATCCACGGGACTGGGGAAAAAGCGCCACGCCACAGTGCCCTCTTCGCCATTGCCCAATTGGGGCAAAAAGGTGAACAGGGCATGACGGGCCGAAACCCCTTTGGCGGCAGTATACGCGGGAGCATGCAGCGGCCCCCCCACCACGGTACAGGCTGGAGGCAGCGCCGCCAATTGGCTCAACCAATCGGGACTGTCCGTATTGAGCTGGCGAATTTCCACCGCCACGCCGCTGGTCGCCAATTCTTTCTGTGCAACACTGGCCCCGTTTTTGATACGCGCGGTAATCGGGGCATAGGGCCCTTCCGGCAGAGCTAACACCAAACACACGGGCTTAAAGCTCGCCCCTTGCGCGTTTGCCATGGGGGCAAGAGCGGGGGCAGGCAGGGGCGCAGCGGCTACGGGCGCGGGTTTGGTATTTATTGCCGCTTTTGCGGGGGTTTGGGCTTGACCACGTTGTGCCGTTTTCCCAAAAGGCAAGGTACTACAGCCGGCTACCATAAGACAAAGCGCGAACAGAATCACAAGCTTCTTCATGAGACCCCCCAAAAAAATGGCTTGTCCTGCATATACAGAACAAGCCATTGTAAACCAATCATGAGCATCAATGCAAGGCTTTAATACCCATTACATTGATTATACTACTACTATTTTTTTACTTCGGTATAATCTGCGTCCACAACATCATCATTTTCCTTGTGGGCTTGCGCGTTGGCATCGGCCTGAGGGCCAGCGGCAGGGCCACCAGCGGCGCCGCCTGTTTGGGCTTGCTGCTGGTAGAGCTGTTCGGCCAATTTATGCGAGGCCTGTGCCAATTCGTCGGTAGCTTTTTTGATGGCTTCGCTGTCTTCGCTTTCCATCAGCTTGCGTAAATCAGCCATTTTCTTTTCAATGTCGGCTTTTACAGCGGCATCGGCTTTATCGCCCAAATCCTTCAAGGATTTTTCAGTGCCATAGACCAAGCTGTCGGCGTGGTTACGCGCTTCGATAAGGTCTTGCTTCTTCTTGTCGTCGGAGGCGTGGGTTTCGGCTTCACGCACCAGCTTTTGGATATCGTCTTCAGACAGACCAGAGGAAGCGGTGATCTGAATGGACTGCGATTTGCCGGTTCCCATATCTTTGGCAGATACGTTGACAATACCGTTGGCGTCGATATCAAAGGAGACTTCAATCTGCGGCACGCCACGGGGCGCTGGCGGAATGCCGGTCAAGTCGAAGCGGGCCAAAGTCATGTTGTCGGCAGACATGGGCCGTTCCCCCTGCGAAACGTGGATGGACACTGAAGGCTGATTGTCCGCCGCCGTGGTAAAAGTCTGGCTTTTGCGCGTGGGAATGGTGGTGTTGCGGTCGATCAACTTGGTGAACACCCCGCCCATAGTTTCAATACCTAAGGACAGCGGCGTCACGTCCAGCAACAACACGTCCTTCACATCACCCGCCAAAATACCGCCCTGAATGGCAGCCCCCATGGCGACAACTTCGTCGGGGTTCACAGAGCGGTTGGGTTCCTTACCAAAAAAATCGCCCACTTTTTTCTGCACCAGCGGCATACGGGTCATACCACCCACGAGCACCACTTCGTCAATTTCCTGTGCGCTGAGGCCTGCGTCCTGCAAGGCTTTGCGGCAGGGGCCAATGGTGCTTTCCACCAGATCATCCACCAATTGTTCCAATTTGGCGCGAGTCAGCTTTACCAGCATGTGCTTGGGGCCGTTCTGGTCAGCGGTGATAAAGGGCAAGTTGACTTCCGCTTCCATGGAGGTGGAAAGGTCTTTCTTGGCCTTTTCCGCAGCTTCTTTCAGGCGTTGCAGAGCCATGCGGTCTTTTGTGAGGTCAATGCCGTTTTCGCGCTTAAATTCTTCCACCAGAAAGTTGATAATGCGTTGGTCGAAGTCTTCCCCGCCGAGAAAAGTATCCCCGTTCGTGGCGCGCACTTCCACAACATTGTCACCTACTTCCAAAATGGAAATATCAAAAGTACCCCCGCCAAGGTCGAACACGGCAATTTTTTCGTTGGACTTGCGGTCAAAGCCATAGGCCAACGACGCGGCAGTGGGTTCGTTGATAATACGCTTAACATCCAACCCGGCAATGCGGCCTGCGTCCTTAGTGGCTTGGCGTTGGGCATCGTTAAAATAGGCGGGGACAGTAATAACGGCTTCAGTAACGCTTTCCCCAAGATACGCTTCGGCATCGGCCTTCAGCTTACCGAGAATCATCGCGGAAATTTCGGGCGCACTGTAGCTGCGGCTGTCCACTTCTACCCCAGCGTCACCGTTGGTGGTATCCACAATCCGGTAGGGGGAATGTTCTTTCCAGCGGGTAACTTCGGGGGTGTCAAAACGACGCCCCATAAGGCGCTTCACCGCAAAAATTGTACGTTCGGGGTTTGTCACCGCCTGTCTTTTGGCAATTTCGCCCACCAGACGTTCTTTATCCGTGAACGCGACGACAGAAGGACTGGTACGACCGCCCTCAGGGTTGGTGATGCACTTGGGATCTTTGCCTTCCATGACGTAGACACAAGAGTTTGTGGTGCCAAGGTCAATACCGATAATCTTAGACATATAGTGGTCCTCCTCAGAGAAAATATTCAGTTGGTAGCACGGGAACCCGTGCGACTGTATATGTAAGTCGTTATGGCAGTGCGTCTAGGGGAAAAAAGCATATTTTGTAAAAAAAACTGTACCTACCTGCCCTAAAACCTTAGAAAATACAGAGAATATTAGTTATATTTTCATATGGTTACTCATAGTTTCACCATTTTAAAAAGTTGCTAGGCAAAAGTTCCGTTCTGTGGCATTATTTTGTGAATAAAATCACAGTAAACAAGTAGCATTTGCAAACATCTACTATTTACCAAAGGAGCATGAGATGAAGATGAATCGACGCGCCCTCTTAGGCGGCCTCGGCGGTCTTGTTGTGGGCGGTTCAGTGGCAGGTTTGGTGGGATCCGTGGCGCAAGCCGCCGAAAAACCCAAGGCCCAATCCTGCCAGTTGACCCGTTTTGGTGAAGCAAAACCTTTTTCGTGGACACCGCACAAATTAGACCTGAAAGAAGTGGGCACCGTTGCCCATGCGGGTTTCCATCATCAAGGTTTTGGCTGAGCATACGGCGTATTTTACGCGCTCATCGGTCTGATGGGTGAAAAATATGGTTCTCCGTATCAAGAATTTCCTTTCAGCATGATGGAATGTGGCAAAAGCGGTATTGCCGAATGGGGAGGCACCTGTGGGAGCCTCATTGGTGCCAGCGCAGCCCTTGCCCTGTTCTGGGGACGCAAAGAACGCGACCCCATGGTCAACGAGCTATTCCGCTGGTATGAAGTTACCGCCCTGCCCATTTTCCAACCCGCCGCTGGCACTGCCAAGGTAGATAAAGCCCTGCCCAATAGCGTGGGAGACTCTATTTTATGCCATATTTCCGTATCTAAATGGTGTACCGCCAATAGTATTCCCAGTGCCAGTGGTGAACGTTCTGAGCGCTGCGCTCGCGTCACCGCCGACGTGGCTGTGAAAACTGCAGAGCTTATGAATGCTAAAATCGACGGAACCTTCAAGCCTGTCTTGACCAAGAGCGAAGTGTACCAAGGCTGCACCGCTGAAGGCTGCCATGGCGGCAAGAAAGACAAATTTGCCCAGCCCTATCTGAAGGGTCAAATGGACTGTACCCCCTGCCACACCGGCAAAAAAGCCACGCAGGACATGCGTAAAGATCACAGTTAAACACACAGTTAAGCACACACAAGAGGGAGGCCCGTGGGCCTCCCTCTTGTGTTAACAAAGTCCGCAGAGCGGGCTTTAGCATCAATCTGAAGCGCGCACTCTTTCTGCGTGCTTTCTGCGTGCTTATTTTGTTGTCTGTGCCTGCACGGCGTGGACAATAGCTGTCACGCTCACCTGTTTCAACACGACATCATTCACTATAATGGCTGGCAAACTTGTAATGCCGTAATACTTCGCCACTTCCACAGCCTGAAACATATTAATATTGCCAGCATCATACGCATATTTTGTCACGTCCGGCTGCTGTTTTTCCGGCAGTGGGGGACTCAATTTATCAATAAAATTGTACACAAAGGGGCGTTCAGTTTCCCCCGCCGTGCCGTCAAATTCGTATTGGAAAGGCCGCGCCTTGCCCTTTGCAGCCTTTTGCCGGCTTTTCACATCGTTCCACTGCGCCAAGGTATAGCTATAATAGCTCATGGCTTGCTTGGGCCGCATAATAGACACCCAAATACCATAGCCCATAAGCTCTGTGCCGTATTGTTCCTTACTGTTGCCAAACACCACCACCTGTACCTTGTGCGGATCAAGGCGCGCGGCGGCCTGCACCACATCGCTCCATACGCGTTGGCTCTGCGGTGCCGCATAATCAAGCAATACCATAATGGTATTGGGGGCTTTTTTATCACCAAACACTATGGGGTACAGTTCTTCTTTCCAATATTTCCGGTGGCTGGCTTCGTCCTGAATAGTGGTGTTTTTCCCGCCCAATTGCTCCATGCTCTGCGCGACTTCCGCAGGGGGAGCAGTGATGGGCAGGCGCGATTGCACATGCGGATTATACCGATTGGTATTGCCCCCGGCAAAGGAACAGCCCGCAAAACAGACACACAGCAGACCAACGGCAACAAGTAAACGCATCTTCATTGTAAGCCTCAAGTATTTTTATTAGGAGAGGGGGAAATCATGCCAAGATCCAGTTGTTTGACAACATGGGCTAAATGATCCAGCCATAGAGTAATAAAGCCCCCGTATTCTGCCGTACCCTTGAGCACTGGAATACAGGTAAAACCCGCCGCCTCAATACGCGACCGCCACGACTGCGGATTCGTGCCCGCCATGTCGTGTAAAGTATGCCGTCCCACGACAGAGAGCAAGGGCATAAGCCACACCCGGCTCTCAGGAGCCGCAGTGCCAAGGTGTGGTAAAATATGCTCCAATTGCACTGCGCCGTTCATGGTACCCACATACACCGCCGCGTCTAAAAGGCGCACCGCCTGCCCCAGCGCGTCATAGCACGCTACAGCCCTGTGCCGTGCCCCGTGCCCCATTAAAATAACCGCCTCCCCCGCTGTCCGCTGGGGGGGCAAATGCTGCACAATGGCCGCAGCGGCCCGCGCCACGTCGGCATCAGAAGCCAACAGCGGCGCGCCCACCCCTAGAGCCGTGAAGCACTGAGGCCCTTGTAATACCGCGACTTCTGCACACAATTCCGTGTATTCATTGCCGGGAATAATCTGCAAAGGCTGTACAGCCACATGAGTATATTTTTCAAACCACATTTTTTCAAGGGCTTTACGCACGGAATCACTTTTTTTGCGCGCCGCTGCCAGCCTACCGCGTAATACTCCAGAGGTAAAAGCCCAACGTACGGGAAGATGGGGAAAGCGCTCCCGCACTTCGGCATCAAAAAGTTTCAGGGTGGATTCACCCTGCACACTGCCCGACCCGAAAGCCGCCAAAAGAATGCCACATTTCATTGCACGTATTTACGCCATTGCACGACACGAAGCAAGCTGCCGCGCTTCAAGAAAACTTGCGAGAGAAAGAAAACCTGCGTATCCTCACCAGTATGGAAATGTACACGCCTCCATACCTTATACTATTGCTGACTGGGGCCATCCTGCAGGCAGCCTACGCCTTTTCGGCACGCGGCACACCAGCTGTCGGACTTTTTTCCGTAGCAATCAGTGGAGCTTGTGCGGTATTGATCAGCGCTTATCTTGAGCAAGATGTGGTGCTGGCCTGCGGGCAAGGCTTCCTCCTCTGGTTGCTCTGGCGCCTTGCTGCAGATTCGGCAGATTCGCAGGAGCCTGCGCCATGAGCCCCCCCCGCCCGCAAAGCGGCAAGCTGTCTGGGAGGGACTGGATCAAGCTGCTGTCCCTTCCCGTGCTCATCGTGCTGGTCTACGGCATATGCGTCAAATATAATATACACAGTGCCATGCACGAAACATGGATGGACACCCATATCCGCCATCAAGGGCTCAAAGGTATTATCCTCTACATCGGCCTCGTCACCGTATTAACGGCGGTGGGCGTACCCCGCCAACTTCTCAGTTTTTTGGGCGGTTATGCTTTTGGGGCCCTGCACGGTACCGTCTGGGCCACCTTGGGCACCGGACTTGCCTGCTGTTTAACCTTCAGCTATGCGCGTTTTATAGGGCAAAAGCCCCTGCAACAGCGCTGGGGGCCTAAGCTCAAGACTGTGAATACTTTTTTGGCGCAATCGCCCTTCTTGCTCACTACCGTTGTACGTATCATGCCTTTGGGCAGCAATTTTTTGACCAACATTGCCGCTGGAGTAAGCACCATACCGGCAGGGCCTTTTTTGACGGGTTCCATGACGGGCTTTTGGGTGCAAAATAGCATTTTTGCGCTTATGGGGAGCGGCTTACAGCTTGCCAGCCACTGGCATACGCTGCTCAGTGGAACGCTCTATGTATTGTCACTGTCATTAAGCTATTGGGTCTACCGCCGCTATAAAAACAGCCAGCAGGCATAGCGTATCCCCCTACAAATAAGGGTCTGAGCCTTGCAAAAAGTCGCACGGTGCTTACCTTGCCAATCAAATACTGTAGCCGCACACGCTGTTATCCGATTTTTTTTGTACACAAGATTCTTGCTATCAGTGTTTTTGTGGCATATGTCATAACGCAGGCAAGACTGGAGCTGAAAAGATTTTTTGCACGCAGTATTTCGTATAACCATTTGTGTATTTTAATTTTTATACCTGCACACGTGGCTAAAAAAATGGGGCTAGCCCCTTGTACTGCTGTTAATTTTTTTGAACATAAATACGTACCTATACTAATAGCTGCGTCTGGCATACGTCCTTTGACCGCTAGACCGCTCTGAGGAGAATACCATGTGGGATTATACGGACAAAGTGCGCGAACACTTCATACATCCTGTTAACGCTGGGGAATTGCCAAACGCCAACGCCATTGGCGAGGTAGGAAGCCTTGCGTGCGGTGACGCCCTCAAGCTATTTTTGCACATCAATGATGCCGGTATTATTGAAGATGCCAGTTTTCAGACCTTCGGATGCGCCAGTGCCATTGCCTCCAGTTCTGTCTTGACAGAAATGATCAAGGGCAAAAGTGTGGACGAAGCCATGAAAATTACAAATAAAGAAATTGCCGCCGAATTAGGCGGTTTGCCCAAGGAAAAAATGCACTGCTCGGTCATGGGGCAGGAAGCCTTGGAAGCCGCCATACGCTCTTGGCGTGGCGAACCCGCTGTGCCTCATACCCACGAAGAAGGGGCCTTGGTCTGCAAGTGCTTCGGCATCACCGATGCTCAAATTATCCGTGCCATCCGCGAAAACAACCTGAAAACGGTGGAAGAAATCACGCATTACACCAAGGCTGGCGGTGGCTGCGGTGACTGCCTCAGCACCATTGAAGAATTGCTGGCGGCGGAACTTGGCAAGCCTCTTTTGTCTGAGCTTAAACCCGCACCGCGCAAAGGGCTTACCAATGTGCAACGTATGCTGCTGGTAACCAAAACTATTGACGAAGAAATCCGCCCCCGTCTGGAAATTGACGGTGGAGATATTGAACTGATTGATGTGGAAGGCACCAAGGTTATTGTGGCCTTGCGGGGGCG
>JAVVPD010000042.1:16240-16751 GCA_036655975.1 Desulfovibrionaceae bacterium
GTTCCAGCGAGGTGACAATCAAAAATTTGGTGGAGGCCACCCTGCGCGAGCATGTGGAACCTGCCATTACGGTGGAGGAAGCCTAAAATGCAAACCATCTATTTAGATAACAACGCCACCACCCAAGTTGCGCCTGAAGTTGTAGAGGCCATGGTGCCCTTTTTTCACGAATTGTACGGCAACCCTTCCAGCATGCATTCTTTTGGCGGGCAAGTGGGCAAATATGTGCTGGAAGCGCGTGAACGCATGGCAAATCTCCTCGGCGCTCATCCGGACGAAATACTCTTCACCTCCTGCGGGACAGAAAGCGATAATACCGCAATTATGTCGGCCATCGCCTCGCAGCCCGAAAAAAGACATATCATCACCACACGGGTGGAACATCCCGCAGTGCTCAACTTATGCCAACATCTTGAACGCAAGGGCTATGAAGTTACCTATCTGGGCGTAGATTTTAAAGGCCGTATCAATATGGATGAATACGCGGCTGCCCTGCGTAAGGACACAGCCA
>JAVVPD010000042.1:16761-18045 GCA_036655975.1 Desulfovibrionaceae bacterium
CGGTCATGTTTGCCAACAATGAAGTGGGCAACATCTATCCCATTCAAAAAATGGCCGAAATGGCTAAAGAAATGGACGTACTGTTCTTGACGGATGCGGTGCAAGCGGTGGGTAAAGAACCTATCAATCTGCACAGCCTGCCCGTGGACTTTTTGTCCCTTTCCGGTCACAAACTCCACGCCCCCAAGGGTATTGGGGTATTGTACATCCGCAAGGGAACGCGCTTCCGGCCCTTCCTGCGCGGGGGGCATCAGGAACGCGGGCGCCGTGCCGGAACCGAAAATGTGCCCTACATCATTGGTCTTGGTAAAGCCGCTGAACTGGCAAGCCAGCATGTCGCGCAGGAGCGCGCCTTGGTCGCCCCTTTGCGTGACCGCCTCGAGCAAGGCCTGCTGGCGGCCATTCCCGATGCCGTGGTCAACGGGGATGTGAGCAGCCGCTTGGCAAATACCTCAAGCATCGCGTTCAAATACGTGGAAGGCGAAGCCATTTTGCTGATGCTGGACCGCTTCGGTATCTGTGCCAGTTCCGGCTCCGCCTGCACTTCGGGCAGCCTTGAACCTTCGCACGTCTTGCGCGCCATGGGGGTGCCTTTCACCTATGCCCACGGCTCCATTCGCCTGTCCCTTTCCCGCTATACAACGCAAGCTGAAGTGGATTTTGTGATCAAAGAATTCCCTGCGGTTATTGCAGATTTACGGGCCATCTCGCCCTTCCGCAGCGCCTAGAGCATGTAGCTATTTTCAATAGCAAAATGCTCTGGCAACGAGAACCGTTGCCCGCCCACACGCCACAGCCGCTCTCTGTAGCTTACAGTAGAGCGGCTGTTTTGCAGATTACGCCGTTTAAGCGCGTAACTAGTATCCTTTTATGAATATTAATATAAGCACACAAGTCTACAGGCTAAAAAACATTTATTAATAAATAGTATAAAATTTCCAAATGTTTTTATGCTTGTGAACCTATTGCTTTTTGTGTAACAGTCGATTTAGCTATACAGAGCTAACGCTATACATTTTGTCACCCTGTACTTTTTTCCAGTCTCACATAAACCGCGAATCTTTGACGAGGAGTCTTTATGAAATTACGGTCTAAACTTATCATCGCTTTCAGCGTTATGATGATGCTTGTCGCTGTAACCACCGCTTCGGGATGGCTTGCAATGAGCGACATGAACAGAATGGCAAAACAATTAGCCGAGGTGGACAATTCCATATTCGGGCTTCTCCGCGCGCAGATACTTACCTTACGCTACAACACCTATAAAGACAAAACCTACGCCAA
>JAVVPD010000043.1:0-8777 GCA_036655975.1 Desulfovibrionaceae bacterium
TTTGCCTTTTGCACATATTTCTTTTAGGCCTGCTGATATTACACACAAAAGCCGCATATCCCCCGTGGGAAACAAACGGCTTTTGTGCTCCTGCCCCTATTATTCAGGGATGGTGACCCGATGATTCAGCAACATTTCTTCTACTTGAGCCACATCCTTGTCCCCTCGGCCGGACAAATTGACCAGTAAGGTAGCTTCCGCACCAAGGCTAGGCGCTATTTTCATGGCATGGGCCAACGCGTGTGCCGACTCCAGTGCGGGGATAATTCCCTCACAGCGAGACAATATAAAGAAGGCTTGCAAGGCTTCTTTGTCGCTCACGCTCACAAATTCGGCCCGACCGATATCTTTTAAATGGGACAATATGGGACTGACCCCCGGGTAATCCAAGCCCGCAGACACCGAATGCACTTGTGCAGGTTCGCCCTGCGAATCTTTCAACATGTAGGCCTTGAAACCGTGGATAATGCCCGGCTCGCCCAAACACAGGGTTGCGGCATGGTGCCCATAGCCATAATCCACCCCGCCCGGCTCCACACCGATGAGCCGCACGTCTTTATCATCCATAAAATGGGCAAAGCTGCCCACCGCATTAGAGCCGCCCCCCACACAGGCCAGCACGGCTGTAGGCAATGCCCCTGTCTGCTGCAACATTTGCGCCCGCGCTTCCTCACTGATAATCGATTGAAAATAGCCCACCATCGTGGGGTAGGGGTGGGGGCCCACCGCCGAGCCTAAGAGGTAAAAGGTCGTGTCCAAATGCTCGATCAAATCCGCAATCGCCAAGTCCACGGCTTCCTTCAGACCTTTAAAACCTTGCGTGGCTGCCACCACCTTGGCTCCCATCATTTCCATACGAAAAACATTGAGCTTTTGGCGCTCAATATCTTTTTGCCCCATATAGATGACACATTCCATACCCATGAGCGCGGCCGTGGCGGCCGTGGCCACGCCATGCTGCCCCGCGCCCGTTTCCGCGATGATTCGCTTTTTACCCATGCGGCGCGCCAGCAAAATTTGCCCCAAGGTGTTGTTGACCTTGTGCGCGCCCAAATGATTCAAGTCTTCGCGCTTCAGCCATATCTGCGCCCCACCACACTTGCGGCTTACATTTTCCGCATAAAAAATAGGGGTGCTACGCCCCTGATACTGCGTCATATACTGTTGACGCTCGCGAATAAATTCCGGGTCGTTCTTGTACTGTTTAAACGCACTGGCAATTTCATCCAGCGCCACCTTCAGCGCCGGTGGCACAAATTGCCCCCCGAATTCTCCATAATATCCCGTTTCCGCAGCTGTATCAAACATGGCTGTTTCCTTTCTCCATAAAGTATTTAGGGCTGATCCCCGCTTGCCAATATTGTATACAGTATTCAGTATTCAAACGTCAACAAAAAAAAAGCCTCCCCCCTCTAAAATTTTTCCGAGGGGGGAAAGCTTATAAAAGCCCCATGGGCCGCTAGGGGAATGCAGGAATCTCAGCCCATGCTACTCTTTTAAGAACGCAACACGAGCATAGCTTGACGTGAACTTTACTTTTTCCACTTCACTGGAGTCATTTTAAAACGATAAATTTCTGATATTTCACGATCATAACCGGGATAAAACCCTTTGCCCATTCCTAAAACAATGCGCGCGCCCCGATTAAAATGCACGAGTAATTCGTGGGTTTTAGAATCTATGGCGAGGCCCTCAACTTCCCCTAAGAATTTCACCTGCGTGAACGTTGTTTCCAGAACAACAGGGGCAGAAGAAGTGCCTGAAATATCCACGCGATACAGGTGGTCAGCTTCACCATTATCGGCTTCCCCGTCGTCGGCGGTCACATAGAGCGCGCCCTCATAATAAAATACCCCCTGTACCCATTGGGGCACGGGGAAGAGGTGAACTTTACGCAGATACTTGCCCGTATCTAGGCTATATTCATAGAGGTAGCGCCCGCTATTTTCTCCCACCCACGAGCACATCCATACGGTGCGCTTGTCGCGGTCAACACAAACACCGGAGACTTCCTCCTGCCCAGAGGCGGGATCAAACTTAAAAGAACGCTTAAATTTTAATGTTTTAGCGTCATGAATGGCTATTTGAATATCTTTGCCCACGCCGTCCATAAAATTTTCAGCACTGACGAACAATTCACCCTCAAAAACATCGATATCGCCGATATGGTTGGAAGGGATAGCGTAGCCTTCAAAAGGGTTTTCATTGCTGGCGAGGAGATTACCCTTTTTGTCATATTTATAGAGAGCCTTGCTCCCACTCACATAATAAAAGTCACCGTCAGTCGTAATCCCCTGACGACCTTTCACTTCAAACGAATCAATCAAGGTGTATTTGTATTTAGGAAGGGGGTTGCCCATCTCCGTCTTGGAAGCACTTTTGGCAAAACACGTCACAGCGCTCAACATCATAACCGCAATCGCCACAAGGGCCAGAACTTTCTTCATCTTTTTCCTCTCCTGTTGGGTGAAGGTGCGCGTGCATTCCAAACACGCGGATTCACTATACCAAGAGCGCCCACAGAGGCAAAGCAAAAATCAATACTATATATCTTGATAAATAGGCATGTTACTAATTGTCACTTGCCACAACCAAAGTGTCACCGGGGCGTAAAGGTTTTTTACCGTCACTGTGATTCCAGGTGAGCAGATCCTTGGCTTGCACATTATACTTGCGCGCAATGCCCCATAGGGTATCTCCGGCCTGCACAACATAGGTAGCTTGTTTTTTCTTGACGACCTTTTGCGTGCCGCGCCCTAGGCTGCCAGACGCCCCCTGTACCTGATCTTTTTTCGCCACAGTGCTCGAAGCAGGGGAAGACGCGGCGGCAGAAGCCTTTACACCAGATTTACTCGGAAGACGTAATACTTGCCCCTGACGGATGCGATTAGCATCTTCCATCTCATTGCAGGCCAAAAGATCCTGCACGCTCACATTATACAGGTTTGCCACTCGGGACAGGCTATCACCCGCCTGCATGGTGTAGGTTGAAGGCGTGACAATACGCCCCGAAATAGCCACGGCTTGGGGAGCGTTTTGCCGCGACGGCTTGGAAACTTTATCCCCCTCTCTGTCCACATTTGAGGCACTTTTCCCCGAGTTTCTGGACGAAGAACTGTTCGCAGCCATCGTTATGGGTACCGTCAACGGCGTACCGGGAGGCGTGCGTAAAGCATCACTGCCGGGCAAAAGCACCACCGTGCCCGGTTTCAGATTCCCCATACTTTTATTGGCCGACTGGAGCACCGTGACCGGCACGGAAGAACGCTGGCTAATTCTCTGCCAAGTATCCCCCTTACCAACAGTATATTGATGCCAACCCGCATAGCCAGTCGCACGAGGATTTTTTAAATACGCAAGGGCGGCATGCTGGTGTGATTGGGGAATATACACCAAGGTAGAGCGATCTGTGGGGCTGACATAGCGTTTATAGGCGGCGTTATAGCTGTGAAATTCCAACCATTCCATGCCCGCAGCTTTACTCAGCGCCATCAAATCTGTACCGGGGCGAACTTCCAAACGCACGACACCTTCCGCGCGCTTGGAATCTATGGGGGTAAATCCCAGCTTCTCAAGATTACGCATTATCTTACATATAGCCAAAAAACGCGGCACATATTGCTTGGTTTCTTCCCGCAATTGGGCCTTATCATCCAAGGTATGATTTTTTTCCGTCAATTTAAAAAAGCTGACCGCGCCGGTCTTATCGAGCGCGCGCCCGATTTTTCCTTCACCCGCATTATAGGCGGCAATGGCAAGATGCCAGTCGTTAAAATCCGCATGCAGTTTTTTCAAATACTCAGCGGCAGCTTCGGCAGATTTATACGGGTCGCGCCGCTCGTCCATCCACCAGTCTTGCGTCAAGCCAAAGCGGGTTCCGGTGAAAGGCATAAATTGCCATGCCCCGGCCGCGCCCGCCGGAGAAGTGGCCGTGGGATTATAACCGCTTTCCACAATGGCAAGGTAGGCGAGCTCTTCCGGCATACCTCGGTCACGAAAAGCCTTGCGGCTGTGCTCCAGATACTTTTCAGCCCGACGGGAAGCACGTTCTACCGTGGGGCGTCCTTTACGCACAAAGTGCTTGTATTGCACCACCACATCTTCCATGCCTTTTTCAGAAACTTTCTTATCTACTTGACCGGTAGAATGTAAGACGGCTATTTCCGTGGAAGTCAACACCACGCCATCGTCAACGGAGCCGTAAGTCCCTTCCCCAGTAGACATTCTTTGCAGGGGATCTGTCGGCGTATTCTGCTTTGATCCGCAGCCCCCTGCCAACAAAGAAAAGGTGAGAACAACCCATAAAAGTGGCAGACTTACATTGTATTTCTGCTGTAGTCCCCACATTTTTGCACCTTTCATACCGCCCCCGCTCTCTAAAAAAACTCTATAAAAAGTCTTGCCCCAAAAGAAAAGATGCAGTACCCATACTGGGTATACACACACCTTCGTTCACTTCCTTCCCTCTGGAACCGCCATGACCACAAAGCCTTTCACCCATACGTCACAGGACACTGCAAACTCTGTATTACCAGGAGTTAAACCCGTATTGGAATTGCTCGAAAGTGCCCCTGAACGTATTGATGTTTTGCTCGTCAAAAAAGGGCTTCGTTCGGCCGAAACCACCAAAATACTCACGCTCTGTCGCGAAAAACAGGTCCGCTTTTCACTGGTAGAAAGTCCGGCACTGGACCGTTTGTGCGCCGCCAGCCATCAGGGCGTTATTGCCCGCCTTATCGGTACGGAACTGACAAGTTTTGCCGACATGTTGGCCCAAGTTGCCGAGGCTCCCCTCCCCATTATTGTTGCCCTTGACCAAGTGCAAGATGCCGGAAATGTTGGTACACTTGCACGCACACTCTACGCTCTGGGCGGCGCAGGGCTTGTGGTGCCCCGGCACAACAGCGCCTATCTCGGCGGTGGCGCCAAAAAAGCGGCAGCCGGCGCGCTGGAATACCTGCCCGTGGCCCAAGTAGCCAATCTCGGGCATGCCCTTGATGAAGCAGAAGAAACAGGCTTCACCATCTACGGCGCAGAACTTGGGCACGACAGCGTAAACGCTTTTACCGCACCGCTGGCTACTCCCGCCGTGCTGGTGCTCGGCAACGAAGACAAAGGCCTCCGGCCCGGAGTGCGTAAACGCTGTAGCCAAATGCTGCATATTCCGCAGGCCCGCACTTTTGATTCACTGAATGTCGCCCAAGCCGGTGGCATTCTTTTGGCACTGTTCGCCATGCGGGCGCAGTCCTAATCACAGGGGATACCTACCAATCCAAGCTCTACGCTGCAGAGGCTGGGCAAGTACTGCCTAGCCTCTTGCGGCGTGGTCTCTACTATGCATAGTCCGTGCCGTAAAAAACGGAAAAAGCCCGTCAGACCACCTGACGGGCTTGTGCTGCCACAAAATTATGATTCTAAAGCATTTTTGATTCCAGACGCTCCCTCCGGCGCTTTACGGCGAAAATAAATTTCGCCTACGCCTAAGGGGCGGGCGACGCTTCTCGTCGCCAGAGCATTGAGCTATTTTCAATAGCAAAATGCTCTAAACCTGACAATATACCTGTCAGGGGAATATGCTTATAAGGCGTGCTTACTGGGCCGTACCAGCAAAACGGGTACGGGGGAAAGTTTCAGCACTTTTTCCGCCACGGAACCAAAAACCATCACGTGCATGGCCTTCATACCGTGCGTGCCGATGACCACCATATCAAAATTTTCATCCTTCACCATTTCAATAATACTTTCTGGTGCGTAGCCCGAAACAACCTTGCCCACGGCGTTCCCCTTGGGGAAGTGCTCTGGCACAAATTTTTCCATAAACTTCCAAGCATTTTTAGAACTTTCATCCAAAAATTTTTCCTCGATGGAATAGGGAACATCTGTATCCGCATGCAGATACAGGGCCGGTTCCACATGCAGCACCACCACTTGCGCGCCCGTACAGTCCGCCTGTTGCGCGGCGTAATCGGCGATATCCCCGCTCACGTCTGACAAATCAATGGGACACAGAATCTTTTTAATTGCTCGCATAGTATCACTCCCAAACGTAAAATTGTCCTATATTACACTGCCGTATACGCACCTTCGTGCCCGACTCGAGCACTTTTAGCACGATATATAAGATTTACGTATTTTATTTGTATTGTCAATATTTGTTTATATATTTTTAAACAAGAAAAGTTTTAACCCAGCACTTTTCTTGTTTTTGGCTGTTTGTAGCCGACTTCTTCGGAAAATTCCCCGCCAAGACCACAGCCTTGCCTCTTATCTTATAATGAGTATATGTATATAAATATTTTTACCTGTTCGGAGGAGATACTCGTGGACACCAAAAAACAAAGCACCCTCACAGGCTACGCAGCAGGCCTGACCGCCGTACTCTTTTGGAGCGTCAATGTGATTATCGCGCATTGGATGACGGGCAAACTCGAGCCAGCGCAAGTATCATTAGGGCGCTGGATAGTGGCAGGCATCATTCTTGTGCCCTTCACAATCGTGAATATCACGCGCACTTGGGCCTCATTCCGCCAACATCTCTGGAGAAATATTCTGCTGGCTCTGGGCATCGGGGTGATATCCATTTCCATTCAAAACACCCTCGTGTACATGGCTGGGCATACGGCAACAGCCATTGACATGGCGCTTATAGGCACATGTGGGCCGATATTTCTGGCGCTTCTTTCAGCCTTTGTCTTGCACCAGCCTATCCGTTTGATGCAAGGAATCGGCTTAGTGTCGGCGTGTTTGGGGGTACTTTTTTTGATCGCGCACGGAGATCTGGCGCGCTTAAGCAGCTTTAACTTTGTGATCGGTGATCTGTATATGCTTGTGGTATCATTCAGCTTTGCAGTCTACACCCTGCTCCTGACCCTGCGCCCCAAAGACCTCGCCCCAGCCACCATGTTGGGCATGTCCGTCGTGGTGGGGGTGGGGGTTCTGTCTGCCTATGTGGGGCTGACCCAAGGGGCCGCCGGCTTTTATATTCCTGAAACCAAGGTGCTGGCGGTGCTGGTGTACATGGGTATCTTCCCCTCAGTCTGCTCCTTCATCTGCTGGAACATAGCCTTAAGTCATTTGGGCACCCTACGCACAGGAATCATGTATTACACCATGCCCTTGTTGAGCAGTATCGAAGCCTATTTTTTATTGGGCGAAAGCATGAATCTGTCCCAAATATGGGGGGCTTGTCTTATTTTGGGGGGAGTCGTTTTTGCCGCACAGCACCATAAAATAGGGCCTGCCATTGCCCAAACCGGGCGCCCATAACGCCATTCCATGCGCCCCGCGTCTATTTGACATAGGTGGGGATATTGATGAACACGTCACGAGTGAAGGTAATCATGCGCTCCATAAGCCACGGCAGCGCCACCAGCAAGGCGATAAACATGGACACCACTTTGGGGATAAAGGTCAGCGTCATTTCCTGAATTTGGGTCGCCGCCTGAATAACGCTGACCACAATCCCCACAGCCAAACCCACACCCAACATGGGCAGAGACATCATTAAACATAATTCGATGGCTTGGCGACCGAAGCCGATCACAAATTCAGGAGTCATAGTTTTTTTCCTTGGCGTAAGAGATGTGCAACTACAATATAAAGCTGTTCACCAGCGAACCAACCAACAAGTTCCACCCGTCGACCATGACGAACAAGAGCAACTTAAAGGGCATGGAAACCATCATCGGGGGCAGCATCATCATCCCCATTGCCAGCAACACACTGGAAATAACCATATCTAACACCAAAAAGGGTATGTAAATCAAAAATCCGATTGTAAAGGCGGTTTTCAATTCGCTGATGACAAAGGCGGCCGCCAACATAATGGTAGGCACTTCGTCCTTAGAGCGGGGCAGTTCCATTTTTGAAATGGCATAGAAGACAGAGATATCTTTTTCGCGGGTATGTTTGAACATGAAGGAACGCAAGGGCACCTGCGCCCTGTCGAGAGCCACATCATAACCAATTTTTTCAGCAAGATAGGGCTGCACAGCGTCGTCGTTGATCTGCTTACCCACAGGATACATAATTACCACCGTCATAAAAATAGCGAGGCTTGCCAGCACCTGCGTGGGGGGCAATTGCTGTACGCCCATGGCCTGACGTAAAAAGCTGAAGACGATGATGATGCGGGTGAAGCTGGTCACGGTGAGCACAATAGAAGGAGCCACCGACAACACGGTGAGTAAAAACAAGATTTCTAGCAACACGGAAACTTTGGCGGGTTCCGTGCCTCCCCCTGCCAAAGACAGCGAAAGTGTGGGCATGGTCAAATCTTGGGCGGCGTGGGCAAGGGAGGGAAAAAGAAAGGCTGTCAGTAAAACACTGCACCAGAACAGGGCGGCAGCACTAATTGTCAGTTTTTTGTCGCTGCTCTGCTTCAAAAATATCCTTGAATTCTGTGCTATTGCTTTCATCATGGTAGTCAGCGCTCTCTGTAAGTAAGGTTATCTGGTGGTCAGTAACCCCCAGTAACAGTCTCTTATTCAAGAAGCGTACCACCATCACCCCTTTGCGTGGCCCCAAGGGCAATTGGGCTTCCAGCCGCAGGGCATCGCGGGGCAAGCCGCCGGGTCTGGGCATAAAATTAAATTTTCCGTACTTACGCATCAGCCAGACCGCGCCCCACAGCAGGCCCAGCAGCAACAGCAGCACCCCCACAGCCTGAAAATAGCCCCCCCACGAAAAACCCGCCGCCCCCAAGGCGGAAGTGCCACTGGCTGCGGCATCGGCAAGGGGGCTGGCGGCGCTCGGCATTGTAGCGCCACTGGTCGACA
>JAVVPD010000043.1:8787-17365 GCA_036655975.1 Desulfovibrionaceae bacterium
CGGACGTTGCATTGCCCATCACGGCTGCCCCCTGCTCCACAACAGCGGCGGGCGGCGTGGCGGGCATACTGACCGCCCCCTCCACCACACCGCGCACGGTTGCTGCGCCGGAAACACCTTCCGTTGTGGCCTTATCCGCCACCGCTGCAGCAAAAAATGCCAAGCTAGCCAAGTTGCTTCACCCTTTCCATCGGACTGATAATGTCCGTCAACCGGACTCCAAATTTTTCGTTGATAACGACCGCTTCACCACGCGCCACCAACTTGCCGTTGACATACACTTCCAGCGGCTCACCCGCCAATTTGTTCAATTCCACCACCGAACCTTGACCCAATTGCAAGAGTTCGTTGATCAACAAGCGGGTACGCCCCAGTTCTGCCGATACATCCAGCGGAATATCCAGAATAAAATCCAGTTCCCGCTTGGCATTGTCCGCTTTTGGCTGACGGGAAATATCGGTCATGTCCTTAAATTGGGCGTCAGAGGCGTGGGCCGTCAGCGTAGCCTTATCCCAACTTTTTTGTGTGGATTGCTGCTCATCGGTCGCCAAGGCTTCTGCCCAGCGGGACGCAAGATCATCCGTGCCTGCGGCGGCGGGGGGATCCGGCGCAAAGGCTAAATTTTCGGCCGCCGGGCTAGGCGCCGCAGCGGGAGCGGAGGCAGGGGCGGGCGTTGCCGTAGCAGGCTGCTCGGTATCGATCTCCGCATCTAATTGGGCTGCCCATTCGGCAGCGAGGGCGTCTTGATCATTGCTCATAACTATCCCTTATCGTATCCTTATTGGACTACAAAATCCGTAAAATAAACCCGTACTACCCTCTGTGCCCCCAAAATCTGATTCAGACGGGCCGCAACTTCAGCTTTCAGCAGCACCTTGCCTTCCGGCGTAGACACATCAACAAAACTTTTTCCCGCCAACAGCATGATAACCGCATCGCGAATTTTAGCGCTTTGGGCCGCAATTTCCTTGGACACGTCGGCATTAACCTCAACTTCCATGCCCAATTTCAAATAGCGCTTGCCTGAGGGATCCGACAAATTCACCACAAATTCGGGCAAAGGCAACACTTTTCCCGTGCTGCGGGGCAAATCTGACTGACGTTCGATGCGTGGAGCCGTTTTTTCCGCCGCCGAACTGTTTTTAGCAGGGTTTTGGGTGTCACTGCTTTGGCTGGCAGGCGCGGATTCCACGGCGTCAGCAGGGGCAGGCACCCGCAAAAAAAACCACCAATACAGCCCACCGCCAGCAGCAGCCAGCATAATCAACATAATAGCCAAAATAATGACTATCTTTTTCGCCTTGGAACCTTTTTTAGGCAGTTCAGGCGCAGGCCCTGCACCGGGAAGGGCTTTAGGGTCTTTGGGGGCTTCTTTAGCTGCCATATGATCTCTCCCTCGTGTTCCATGGTACTGCGATAAAAATCGCTTGCGTGTATAGATGCAGGATGTGTACCAAAACAGCTCAGTTATACCTATTGGGGCGGACGCTGCCCAAAAATATCGGTACCGATACGCACAAGGCTTGCCCCTTCGGCCACAGCTTCCACAAAATCCCCTGACATTCCCATGGATAAATGCGGTAAGGGCAAACCTAAACGCGGGCGCAGGCTGTCGCGCAATTCCCGCAAACGGGCAAAATAGGGACGGGCGCGCGGGCCATCATCAAACATGGGGGGAATACACATCAAACCCTGCACGGCTAGATGCGGCAAAGTCATCAATTGCTCGGCCAAGGGCACAAGGTTCGCCTCGTCCACCCCAGATTTTTGCGGTTCACTGCCCACGTTGACTTGAATCAACACGGGCTGGCACTCTTCGCGTGCGGCAAGTGCTTTTTCCATACCCTGAGCCAGCTTGAACGAATCCACAGAATGTACAAGCACAAAGTGCCCAGCCACAAGGGCCGCCTTGCGGCTTTGCACATGCCCAATACAGTGCCAGCGTAGCCCTTGGCACGCAGGATGCCCCGCAAGGGCCTCCTGCTTACCGAGAGCTTCCTGCACGTAATTTTCGCCAAAATCCTTTTGCCCACAGGCCGCCACGCAAGCCACGGCTTCCGCCGCGTGGAATTTTGACACCGCCACGAGCGTTACGTCGGCCATGGTTCGTCCGCTCGTCTGGGCCGCGTTTTGCACCCGCATGCACACGTTCTGCCAGCGTTCTTGCAACACCGCGTCGGGCAATTCGCGAAACTGTTCAAGCCCAGCCATGTCCCACTCCCTGTTTATTCAGCGCCCAAACCAAGGCTGCGGATAAATTCTGAATCTTCGGTCCAGTGTTCGCGCACCTTCACCCACAATTCCAAATGCACCTTGCCGTTAAGTAATTCCTGAATTTCCATGCGCGCGCGCGTACCAATTTCCTTGATGGACGCCCCAGCCTTGCCGATAACCATGGCTTTGTGCGAAGGACGCGCCACATAAATAGTGGCGTGCACCACGGTTTGCCCTCGGGCTTCATCTTGCTCCCAACTTTCAATATCCACAGCCACAGAATACGGGACTTCCTGCTTCAGATGCAAAAAAAGTTTTTCTCGGATAATTTCCGCCGTCATAAAACGCACCGGTGCGGTGGACAATTGGTCTTGCGGAAATTGCGGGGCCGCTTCCGGCAAATACCCTTGCAGCAGGCTCACAAGCTCGGGCAAGCCGTTGCGGCGCAAGGCCGATACGGGGAAAAGATCCGCTTTGGGCCACATTTCAGACAGGCGCGACATCAGGGGCAGCATCTTGCTTTTGTCACTGAACAGGTCAACTTTGTTCACCACAATGACCACGGGGCGCTCTTCCTGCGCCAGAGCGTCGGCCATAACCTTAACGTCATTTTCTAAAAATTCAGGTTTGCGAATGTACAAATCCGCGTCCAGCAATACCACAATCACGTCTGCGGTCGCCATGCTCTGCCAAGCGGCCTGAAGCATGCTCTTGCTCAGACGACCGCGCACCTGCGTCAGACCGGGGGTATCCATAAAAATAATTTGCGCGTCTTCTTCGCTCAAAATACCGACAATTTGATTGCGGGTTGTCTGGGGGCGGGGGGTCACAATGGTGACCTTTTGCCCCAAAATGGAATTGAGCAAGGTGGATTTGCCCGCATTGGGCGGCCCCATAAGCGCGACCCATCCACAACGATGATGAGCGGGAATTTCTGGTGACATAATCTTCTCCTGAGGTGATCCTGGCTGCACGGTAGGTTGTGCCAGACCAACACAATGGTTTAAGGGGTAAGCCTAAAAAGGCGTATAAACGTGTATTTTTTCATACCCTGCATCTGGCGTCAAGCTGACATATCGCGGTGCACTTGACGCCAGCGCCCCTGCCGGCTTACTCTGCCCGCCATGATACATCTATTAACATATATTTTACTTATTGTGGGCATAAATGTTGCGTTTGCACAGACACCACTGATTCCCCTGCCCAATGGGGATATGTGGCCGCCGCTTTCCCTGATTGTGGGCTTTACCTTTGTGGTGCGTGACTATGCCCAAAAAAAGGTAGGGCATCATATTTTATGGGCGATGCTCGCGGGTTGCGGCATCAGCTGGTTTTTAGCCACCCCCCAACTGGCCCTTGCCAGTGCGGCGGCTTTCGGCATTGGTGAAGTGGCGGACTGGGGCATTTTTACCTTTACCAAACGCCCTTTTTCGCAAAGAATTATTTTTTCCAGCCTGATTGGTGCCCCTTTGGACAGTTTAGTTTTTCTGACCTTTATTGGCCTTGCCACGCCTGTGGGCCTACTCACCATGACCGCGAGCAAACTGGTAGGCGCTTGTATTGTTTTTTATTTTGTACGGCGGCGTGAACTTCTCGTGAACCTCAAAACCCAAGAGTGAGTATGCACATCGTTCCTGTTATTTTGAGCGGTGGCTCTGGCACCCGCCTGTGGCCTTTGTCTCGCAGTGGCTATCCCAAGCAATTTATGGATATTGCGGGAACAACACTGTTTGGTAACACGCTATTACGCGCCACGGCCCTGCCTGATGTCGCTCCGCCTATGGTGGTATGCAACGAAAGCCACCGTTTTTTCGCCGCAGCCATTCTACAACAATTACATGTGCAGGGACAAATTATTTTAGAGCCCATAGCCCGTAATACCGCCCCAGCTATTGCGCTCGCCGCCCTATCCGCCCGCGAACCGGAGCTTCCCGACACGGACGGTGATGACCCCATTCTGCTGGTGATGCCTTCTGACCACCGCATTGAATCCCTACCCCTGTTCGCAGAAGCCGTGCGGCAAGGCGCCATTTGCGCGGCGGGCAACACACTGGTGACCTTTGGCATCACCCCCAGCCACCCAGAAACGGGCTTTGGCTATATTCGACGCGGCGCGCCCCATGGCACGGCCTACCACGTGGCCGCCTTTGAAGAAAAACCCACCGAATCCCGCGCCCAAGCCTTGCTCGCAGCGGGGGATTGCTATTGGAACAGCGGCATTTTTATGTTCCGAGCCTCAGTCTTCTTGCAAGAATTACACACGCATGCGCCGGACATAGCCGCAGCCTGCGCCCAAGCGTGGACTCGGCGCAGTCTGGACCACGATTTTGTTCGCGTTGACCATGAGGCCTTCAGCAGCAGCCCCGCCCTTTCTGTGGACTATGCGGTTATGGAACGCACCCGTGAGGCCTGTGTGGTTCCGCTGGCGGCAACGTGGAGCGATTTGGGCTCATGGTCAGCCTTTTATGATTCCACCCCCCACGATGCTCAAGACAATGCTTGCGTAGGGGATGTGCTGAACCATGATACCAAGGGCTGTTACCTGCACGGCACGCACCGCTTGGTGGCCGCGCTGGGGGTGGAAGATCTTGTGGTGGTAGAATCTGCCGATGCGGTGTTGGTCACCCATAAAAACCGCTGTCAGGATGTCAAAATTTTACTCGAATCCCTCAAGGAACAAGGCCGCAGTGAAGCCCAATTTCACACCCGCGTCTACCGCCCCTGGGGATCCTACGAAGTGCTGGCTATGGGAGAGCGCTTCCAAGTCAAACGCATCATCGTCAAGCCCTCCGAAGTGCTCTCCCTGCAATGGCACCACCACCGTGCCGAGCACTGGGTTGTGGTCAGCGGCACCGCCAAGGTGACGGTAGGAACAGAACTGATACTGCTGCACGAAGACCAATCAACCTATATCCCCTTGGGCACCCTGCACCGTCTCGAAAACCCCGGTAAAATTCCCCTAGAAATTGTGGAAATTCAGTCCGGTTCCTACTTGGGGGAAGACGATATTGTACGTGTGGAAGACACCTACGGACGAATTAAAAAATAATACACCGGTGCCGCTGGCCCTTCCACAGGTGATGTGTGTTGAGGGGCCAGTCACTCACCGCTAATCCAAAACGTCTCCATTCCGTCCTCTAAAAATCCGTCCTGCACATTTCTGAAGCCAGCTTTGGCAAAAAGTTCGTGATATTCCGCGCGAGTGCGCCGCCAGCCCCAGAACTGCTGCCGCCGTAAGCCCGTAAAATGCAACACCGCACGGATACCAATTTTCACCGCATTGACCCAACGCCCCACACAGGAATCTTCTTCCAGCAAAGACGCGGATAAGCAAATAAGGCGTCCGCCATCAGCCAATTGCCCGCGCAAATCTTCCAGCATGCGCGCAAATTCCGCCTGTGGAATACCGTAATCCACTGTGGATAAATAAATACAATTATAGTGCACCCCCGCAGGCAAACACGCGGGCACTGGGCCAATATGGATATATTCGGGCGGCAGGCATTCGCGCAGCCACTTCATGCCCATGGTGCTCGGCTCGTTCACATGCAATTCCATGTGTGGAAGCACGTCGAGCAACATTTTTTCCATAAATCCCAAACCGCTCCCCACCGACAAAACCACCGAGGGATTGTCTCCCCCGCCGTCTTCCCAGTGGTGCCGCTGTGAAAGTATCTGCAAAGCCAGCCAGCGGGCTGCATTTTCTTTGCCATTGCGCCATTGGGCGGGTAAATCCCCCCAAGAAGTGAAGCGCTTAAACAATACTTCATAAAATATGGCGTAAAACTTTGCATCCGCCAAGTGAAAAAAAGAGACATGGCTGAAGCTCCCAAAAGGAATGCCCTGCCAACTTTCTTGATAAAATCTTCGCACTCGTGCCTCCAGTGGCGCAGGCCACTACACAGTCCTGCACACGAGGCCATATTAGCCTCAAGCTCGCTCACAGTCTAGAGTTGATTTAGAAAATTGTTATAAAAAAGAACAGCCCATCACGGGGCCACACACAAACAAGCGCAGAACGTCAGGGGGAAAGCCCACGGCCTCCCCCCTGACGTTTTTAACTTCGTGCCATTAAAGCATTAACGCTCTAATGCGGCCACAGAAGGGAGCACTTTGCCTTCGAGAAGTTCCAAAGAAGCACCACCGCCGGTAGAGATGTAGCCCATGCGGTCGGCGAGTTTATATTTTTCCACAGCGGCTACGGAATCACCGCCGCCCACAACAACAAAAGCGGAACCTTGGGCCAAGGCTTCTGCAATGGCCTGCGTGCCCGCGCCGAAGGGGTCAATTTCAAAAGCCCCCACAGGCCCGTTCCAGATCACGGTAGCGGTATCTTCCAACAGGCGGGTATATAATTCCACAGTTTTGGGGCCGATATCAAGAATCATCTGGTCTGCGGGCACAGCGTCCACGGCACAAATAGTGGTGACCTGTTTTTCCGCCAAAGCGGGAGCCACAACCACGTCCACGGGCAGAGGCAGCGCCTTACCCGCAGCAAGGGCCTGTTCCATAATATGCGTGGCTTCGCCCAACAAGTCCGCTTCGTGCAAGCTGGTGCCAATACCGTAGCCTGCGGCGGCAAGAAAGGTATTGGCGATACCCCCGCCTACAATGAGTAAATCAACCTTAACAAGCAAATTTTCCAGTAAAGCCAGCTTTGTAGATACTTTTGAGCCGCCAATCACCGCCGCCAGAGGGCGAGCCGGTTTGTCCTGCACCTTGGCAAAGGCCGCCAGTTCCGCCGCCATAAGCGGCCCCGCGCAGGCAATGGGCGCAAGGCGCACAGCCCCTTCCGTGGAGGCATGAGCACGATGCGAAGCCCCGAAGGCGTCCATCACATAGACATCGCCCATATGAGCCAACTTTTGTGCCAATTCCGGCGAATTCTTCTTTTCCCCCGGCACAAAGCGGATATTTTCACACAGTACACATTGCCCCGGCTTCACCTGCACCTTGTCCAACGAGGGCACAAAGCTGACAGGCATGTCCAATAATTCCGCCAGACGGGCTCCCACAGGTGCCAAAGAAAATTGCGGATCAAATTCGCCTTCCACGGGACGCCCTAAATGCGACAACAAAATAACCCCTGCCCCTTTTTCCAGAGCCATACGGATAGTGGGTAAGGCAGCGCGGATACGCTTGTCGTTAGTAATTTCCCCGTTTTTCATGGGCACATTCAGATCTTCGCGAATTACAACACGCTTGCCTTGCAGATTCACATTTTGCATCAAAGTAATACTCATGAAAGTATCCTCGCTTTATTGCAGCACTTTTTCCACATGTTTGACCACATTGTCCACAGTAAATCCAAAATGCTGGGCTAAAACTTTGCCAGGCGCTGAAGCGCCAAAACTTGTCATGCCCACAATGGCCCCGTCAAGCCCGGTATATTTATACCAGTAGTCGCTGCTGGCGGCTTCCACAGCCACGCGCGCGCGCACTGCCGTAGGCAGAACAGCCTCTTTGTAGGCCGCGTCCTGCGCGTCAAAAACCGCCGTACAGGGCATGGACACCACCCGAATACGCAGGCCCCGCGCGCTCAGGGCTTGTGCCGCGCCCAGCGCGAGGGATATTTCCGAGCCCGTCGCCAGAATAATAGCTTCGGGCTGGCCCGCACAATCACGCAGAATATACCCGCCCCGTTCGGCTAAAGCCACTTGCGCGGCACTGCGTTCCACAAAGGGCAGACTTTGGCGCGACAAAGACATGCACGAAGGCCCAGCATAGGTCATAGCACTTTTCCACGCCACTGCGCTTTCTACAGAATCGCACGGGCGCCACACATGCACATGCGGAATCAGGCGCAAACCCGCCACCTGTTCCACAGGTTGATGGGTGGGGCCGTCTTCACCCACACCGATGGAATCATGGGTCAACACCCAAACCACGCGCAAGTGCATTAAGGCCGAAAGACGGATAGCATTTTTCGCGTAGTCAGAAAAAATCATAAAGGTGCCCGCATAGGGAATAAGCCCACCGTGCAAAGCCATGCCGTTCATCATCGCGCCCATGGCAAATTCGCGCACCCCATAGGAAATATAATTATTTTCCATCTGGCCCTTCACCAGGGTTTGCGAAACTTTGGTGAAAGTCCCCACCGATCCTGTCAAATCTGCGGAGCCGCCCACCAGCTCGGGCAAGAGCAGGGCTAAATCTTCCAGCACCTTTTGGGAAGCCACGCGGGTGGCGCTATTTTCCTTCAGAGAATCCGCCTTCGCAATAATGGCCTGCACGCCGTCCTGCCAATTATCCGGCAAATCCCCCCGCATACGGCGGGTAAATTCTGCGGATTCGTGGGGATAGGCCTCGGTGTAGGCCGCAAACAGCGTATTCCAGTCTTGTTCTGCACGCGCGCCCTGCTCAC
>JAVVPD010000044.1:0-16771 GCA_036655975.1 Desulfovibrionaceae bacterium
AAGGGCCAACTGGATGCTCAGGCGCGCCTTGCGGTTCTGCGTATGCGGGAAGGAGAACAACATGACTGATTTATACTGGCTGTTAGCCGCCAATGTTGTGGTATGGCTGGGGCTTGGCGCGTATCTTGTATTCATAGGCCGGGTTCAAAAATCTTTGGACACCCGTCTTCATCATTGGGAGATTTTGAAAAATGACTAATATACAAAGGCCCTCTGGCGGGCAAAGAGCTGTTTTGGCTTTTGTGGGCTTGGGGCTTGTGGTCATGTTGGCGATTTCGTTCATGGACCGCATGCGTAACCCTGATATGGTGGTGGTCAATGGTGGTGATGCCGGCATGGGGGCAGCGCAGAGTGGCGGCGAAGGTATGAATCCCGATATTGCCAAGCTCATGGAACACTTGGGGAAAAACCCGAACGATGTTGCCGCACTCATGCACCTTTCCGAGCATTTGGTTAACGAGCACAATTGGGCGGCAGCCGAAACCTTTATCCGCCGTGCTGTGGCCGCCGACCCGACCAATAGCCAGCCCGTGTTTTTGTTGGGGGTGGTGCAGCATAATCTCGGTCAGCATAAGGAAGCCGCCGTATCCCTTGAAAAAGTTTTGGGAATGAAGGATGAAGCTTCGGTTCGCTATAGTCTTGGGGTGCTGTATATTTATTTTTTGAATGACACTACGAACGGGATCAAACATCTTTCTGCCGGGCTGAATGATCCCAAAGCTCCAGAAGAATTAAAAAAGAAAATACGTGAAGAATTGGAAAAAGCGCCTTTGCCCGCACAGAAAAAAAAGTAATTTCCCCCCGTGCGCGCGTCGTGTAGAGCGGAAAAGGGCTTTCCCCGTAGATTTTTTCAGGGAAAGCCCTTTTTCGTGTTTACAGCAAAATAACTGTGCGGGAAACTATAAGAATAAATAGTGTTGACTCTAAAGAAAGTGTGTAATGATACGATGAAGACAGATAAGGATATAGGCGGATTGTAGATAAACTTTTTTCTGGCAGTATGGAGACGCGCATGAAAATTGCTACCAAATTGTTGTCCGCTATTTTGGGAATTCTGGTGTTAGGGGCGGGGGCCTCTTCGTGGTGGACTTCCTCAATAACGGAAAAAGCCTTGGAGCAGGCCATCACGGGGGAACAGGCTGCGCTGGTTTCTGGGGCTCTCAACAATTTTGAAGCACGCATTGCGACCATGCGTATGCTGTTGGCACAAGGCAGTGAGGCCGTCTACGTGCGGAATGTACTGCTGGACGCGTCCAATGCGGACTATGTGCAGGCAGCCAACACGCGCTTGACGATGACGGAACAAGTGGTGCCCAACGTGGTCGTGTATGGCGTTATTCGCACTGACGGTCTGGTGGTTGCCAGTTCGGTGACTGCCAGCGTGGGGAAGCTGAACCTTGGGGATCGCCAGTATTTTAAAGATGTTCTCAAATATGATAAACTTATTATTTCAGCCCCCGCGCTGAGCCGCAGCACCAAGATGCCCGCATTTTTTATGGCCCAGCCAGTGCACTATGACAAAAAGATTATCGGCATGGTATTCATGACGGTAGATCTTGCAGCCATGGGGCAGCAAATTTTTAGCAATATCAGCATTGGCAAAGAGGGCTATATGTTTATGATGGCCCCTCCCGGTAAAACCTTGTTTCATCCTAATGCCAAGCGAATTTTTGAAGATACCTCAAAATTTGACTGGGTGGCGGGCATGTTTGCATGTAAAAACGGTATATTCCCCTACAGTTTTAATGGTGTGGATCGTTTAAGCGCCGTGGCAACCAGTGAAAGTACCGGCTGGTTGCTGGCCTTAACCGCTCCCCGTGACGATGTGCTGGCTGGCGTGGCCCAAGCACGTAATGCCAGCATGCTAGCCGCCTTGTGTATGACGCTGGTGGTGGGGCTTGTGAGTTTGATCATGGTGCGTAATATGACGCAATCCTTGGGGCGCGCCGTGAAGGTGGCTGAGGCCGTGGCGGCGGGGGATTTGTCTGACAGCCCCCCCACCACGCGCGTGGACGAAGTGGGGGTATTGCGCCGTGCCTTACAATCTATGGTGGTGAGCTTGCGGACAATGATGACCACGGCAGAAACCAAAACGCAGGAGGCTCAGGCCGCTGCCGAACAAGCGGCGCAAGCTGTTGCAGCGGCAGAAAAAGCCCAAGCCGTTGCCGAGGGTGCGCGCCACGCAGGTTTGCTGGAAGCGGCCTCGCGTTTAGACGCTATCGTTTCGAGGGTAGTTTCTGCCGCAGCAGAGCTTGCAGCGCAGGTGGAAGAAGCGGGCCGAGGGGCAGAAGTGCAGCGCGAGCGCATAACCGAAAGTGCCAGCGCTATGGAAGAAATGAATGCGACGGTTCTGGCCGTGGCTCGGAATGCCGAGGAAGCCGCTACCGCCACCGATAATGCCCGTAAAGATGCCTCTCGCGGTGCAAATATTGTGCATGAAGTGGTGCAAGCCATAGACACGGTATCTGTGGGCGCTAAGGATGTGAGTATAAAAATCACGGCCTTGGGTGAGCGGGCGCGGGGTATTGGACAGGTAATGGGCGTTATTTCCGATATTGCGGATCAGACCAACCTGTTGGCTTTGAACGCGGCTATTGAAGCGGCTCGGGCTGGGGATGCGGGGCGCGGTTTTGCCGTGGTAGCCGATGAAGTGCGTAAATTAGCAGAAAAAACTATGACAGCCACCAAGGAAGTGGGAGACGCGATTACAGCCATCCAAAAAGGCACCACGGATGTGGTCAATGCGGTGCAGGATTCGGGGCAGGCCATTGAGCGGAGCACGCAATTGGTCAACCAGGCGGGGCAGGCGCTTGAGGACATTGTGCGTATGGTGGAAAGCAATTCGGACCAAGTGCGGGCCATTGCTACCGCCAGCGAGGAACAGTCTGCCGCCAGTGAAGAAATCAGCCGTGGTACGGACGAGATTAACCGTATCGCCGCAGAAACCGCCAATGCCATGCAGCAATCCACGCAGGCGGTGCGAGAAATGGAAAATTTGGCGCAAGATCTGCAAACCTTGGTGAAAGATTTACAAAAATAGTAAAAAGACACGAGCTGTTATTTAAAAAATAGAGTTTAGTTGAGGGCGCTTGCGGAAAATTTTCTGCAAGCGCCCTTGCTACTTGGGACGGCTCAAGGTAAACTACAAGAAGAACATTATGGGGGGCTTATGGCGCAGAAGAAAAAACAGCCGTCGACACGGGAAAAAGTTGTGCAATCCGCATCACATGCACAAGATACGCCCACAGTGACCGTGCCGAAAGTGGCCACACGAGAATCTGTTCACGCAGAACAATTGCACGATAAAACCGATGCCGTGCGTCGGAGTACGATGTATTTTGCTGTGGGTATCGCCTTGGTGGCGGGGATTTATATGGGAACCTTGCTGCCTGCGCTGCTGCGCCCCACGCCTTCGGCACAGGATCAAGCCGCACAAGCTCGGCCCGCTACGGCGGCACCGTCCGCCACTGTGCCCCAGCCAACGGATTCGCCAGATATTGCCAAACATATTTTAACACTCGAACAAGTGGTGTTGAAAAATCCCAAAGATATGGCGGCGTGGATTAATTTGGGAAATATGTATTTTGATACCCACAATCATAAAGGGGCTATCAGCGCTTATGAAAAAGCCTTGGCGATCAATCCCAATAATGCCGATGTGCTGACGGATCTGGGCATCATGTATCGTGATGAGAAAATGTACGAACAAGCCGTAAAAGCGTTTCAAAAGGCTGCGCTTGTGAATCCAAAGCACGAGCAAGCCTTGTTCAATCGCGGTGTGGTGCTGTTTTATGACTTGCAGCGCAAAGATGAAGGTCGTGCCGCGTGGCGGCAATTGTTGGCAGTTAATCCTGCTGCTAAGGCTCCCGATGGGAAAAATATCCGAGATATGGTGGAAGGCCGCTAAAGCAGGCTTTGCTATGACGGGGCGCTGCTGCATGTCACTGCATTTTAAGTGGCGGGATTTTTCATAGGATGAAAATGGTAAGAATATATGCGAAATAATATGTATTTGCGTGTTTTTTGCGTCCACAGGGTGCAACATTTTCTGTCTCTGTCCGTACTTGCGGTGTTGCTGTCGATTTTTTGCCCGGGGCTTGTGGGGGCGCAAACGCCCGTGCCCACCACGCTGGTGCAGGCGGCTACTCCCATGCTTCCCTATCTGGATTGGTTGAACGATCCCAGTGGTAGGTTGACGGCAGAAGATATGAGCGATGGGGCGCAGCAAGCAGCCTTTCGCCCCTTGAATTTGGAAAAGATGCCCCGTGAAACGGGTACCGTGTGGTTACGCTTTACCTTGGCTCCCCGCGTTATGGACGCCCGCCCGGGTACCTATTTGTTGGATATGGGCGAAGGCGTGCCGGGTACCCCCACGCTGTATATCCCTAAGCATAATGTGTTGAGCGACACCACAGAATGGCAAGACTTTACCCCCAGCCAGCGATCCATTTTTTTGATGCCCGACGCGCAAGTGAACCCCGTCACCGCCTATATAAAAATGTCAGGAATGCCAGGGCTGTGGTTTGCCCCTGTGCTGCGTACTCCCCACAATGCCGCTACCGCTTTGGAACGCTTGGTGCGCCCTGCGGTTATTGTCATGTTGGGTGTGGTCATGTTGCTGTGTCTGCTACGCGGCTTGACCGAACGCGGTGAATGGCGCTTTTGGACGAGCCTGTACACGGGGGCGGCTTTGCTGCATTCGGTGTGGGGCGTGCCCACGGTGCTGCAGGGCCATGTGCCGATGGGCGAAATTGCCGCAGTGCTCGCTCCGGGGGTAGCGCTGATGCTCTTACCCCATGTGGGCCGTCATCTGATGCACACACGGGAACATGCGCGCATTATTGATCTGCAGTATATTTTACTCTCCTTACCCGGTGCTGCGCTGGCTTTATTGCCGCTGGTGCCGGGTTTTTCGTGGACTATCCGTTATCTTGATCTGTGGCCCTTGGGAACCCTGCTGCTGGTGCCCACCACTCTGGGCGCGTGGCTCATGGGTTTAGCGGGGGCACGGCGTTTTTTATTGGGCTGTTTGTTGCCCCCTTTAGCAACGGCTTTGGGGATTGTGGGCATTGGCTCCACGGTACCGGCACCTGTGCTGGCCACCGCACCTTTATGGGGGGTCGCCCTCAGCGCTTTGTTGATTGCGGGTATGTCCGTCACCTATGAACCTTCCCACGCGGAAGGGGAGAAGAAGGCCCCCGATGATGTGCTGGATGATCCGGCCTTACGCATTGTTTCACCGGAAGAATTGGCCCAAGAAAATGCTATGCCAATGCCGGAACCCGCTATGTGGGAAAAAGATGCGGCACCGCGTGTGCCCGTCGACAGTGCGGCCCTAGAGTGGGAAGGAAAATTACGTGTGCCCTTGGATTCGTTGCAGCGTGAAATTTCTGCTTTGAGCGCATGCGCTTTGCCGCCCGCAGCCCGCCAGCATGCACAAGTGGTGCAGGGGCTTATACATGGCATGACAGAGGTCTTTTCTGAACCCTTGGAAGAATCGGAATCTTCGTCCTGTGCGGAAAAGGAAGAAAGTGTTTTTGATTTACAGCAAATTTTGCGCGATGCCCATGACAGCGTAGCGACGAGTGCGGAAAATAAAAATATTGCCCTTTCGTGGTTTATGCCGCCGCATTTGGCAACCCGCTATGTGGGTGATGGGGGGCGTTTGGCTACTTGCACACGCCTGCTCTTGGAAAGTGCCGTGCGAGCCACCAGCCGTGGTGGGGTGCAAGTGGCGGTGCGCCGTGTGCCGGAAAGTGTGGATGCCGGGCATTTGCTCTTTGCGGTTACAGATACGGGCACGGGTATGCCCCCGCACGACCGTAGCTCCATGGCCTTGGCGCGGACATGGGAACTGGCCGCTGCCCATCGGGGATTTTTAGGCGTGGAGTGCAGCCCGCACGGGACTTCCATTTCTTTTACCGTGCGTTTGCAGGTGGCTTCCACAAATTCAGCAGGCACGGCGGAACAAGCCACACCGCCGGACGCGCCCAAGGCGGCGACAAGTGCAAGACCCGCAGCGGCTATGCCCACTGCGGGCGTGACAGCGGAGGGCGCAGCCGCCCATACGTGCAGCGGTGAAGACGGCGTAAAGGTGGTACAGCCGCAGGCGCAGGCAGACAGTCACTCGGCTTTACCCCGCATCATTATTGCCGATGATAGTCTGAGCAATCGCCAATTGCTGGCTTTTTTTCTAGAAGGTTTACCCTACCAGACGCAGGAAGCGCGCAGCCCTGACGAGGCCGTGGACTTGTATCTTGCAGTGCCGGCAGCGCTCGTTATTTTTGATGGCGATATGCCCGAAGAAGATACCCTCAGCGCGGTGAATCGTATTCGCGCTTTTGAAGCGGAACACGCGCTGCCCGCCGCATTGGCGCTGGCCCTGACCACCGACGAAAGCCGCTGGGACACCCTGCACCAAGGTGGTTTTACGCATGCGCTGGTGAAGCCCGTTGCGCGTACAGGCTTACGTCGTACCGTGCAGGAATTATTGCCTGCGGGAACTCTGCCGCCTTCTCCTGCTACTGCTTCGGCACAGGCAAACAGTCGGGAGCAGACAAAACTTGCGGATATGCCTCAGGCCGGAACTCCACAGGGAGAAACAGATTTTGTGCCACTTTTTGTGGAAAGTGAAGAAGAGGGTATTATTGACACGGGCGCTCCTTTGCCGGATTCATCCCCTGTGTCTAAGGCCTTCACCGCGCCTTTGAGCATGTCTGCGGATGACGATATTTCTTTGCCGTCCCCTGCCACGGGAATGCCCATACCACTGATGGATGTGCCGAACGAAATCCGTGGCACTGTCAGCGTGGAGGATTCGGATGATGTGACCGTGGAGAATGTGTATCCGTATCCTTCCCATATGGGGCCAGCGGTGGAGACAGTTGCTGAGGGTGTTGCTGCAGCACAGCTCGGCGTGATTGATGCTCCCCCCAGTGCCCCTCCACATGAGCCTGTCAGCCCCATTGCGGCTACGCCCACAAAGGCCCCGTCTTTTTCCCCTAGCCCCGTGTTCAAAGCGGGGCCAGATGTGGAAGCTGGGAACATGCGCGACCTACCGTTCCGCGCTCCCAGTAATGTGGCAGAGTGGGTGGGCGAACCCATGCCCATAGCCAAAGTGCCTGCCCCCATTGCCGTGCCTGCCCCAGCGCAAGGGCCTTCGCGGGTGCCGGATTTGCTCACGCCCTATACGCCGGACAGTGCCCACGCCTCAGAGGCAAGCCTTGCGGATACCGGTATTTCGGCCCCCGATTCCCGTGCGTTCAACCCGTCCAAGGTGCAGAGCACCTTCGTTCCCTTGTCTTTTCCGTCCGCCACTGCGGAGTACAGCCCCGTTCTTGCCAGTGCCCCTAAGGCAGAGCGCTTGTCATTATTGTCTGAGGAATCACCCTTATTAGATTTTATCATTGCTGCGCCCACGCTTACGCCAAAGCCGGCAATGCCGACCAGTCCTGTGCGCGCGGAAAAAAGTTCTACGCCGTCCCCGTCGGCTTCTGGCGTGCAGCCCAGGCCTGACCCTGCCCCTGTGTCAACAGCGCCCGTAGCTGCGGCAGAGCCAACAGAGCCAATTCCGGACGTGGATTCACCTATTCCGATTATGCTGGAAGAATTTGACGAGGCCATGCGCTATGCCCGTGGCGGCTTTGCGCGGAATAATATTCAGGCGGTGCAGGAAGCGGCAGCCTATATTGCTAACCGTTCTGAAACCTGCGGTTTGCGGGTGTTAGCACGCATGGCCCGTTGTGTGGGGGAAGCTGCCAAGGCTGAAGATAAAGAAGCCTTGAAAAACCTGTTGCCAGAATTGGAAACGGCTGTAGAACGTAACAAAATAGCCTTGTTAAAAAAATAAGGCTCCCCGAACCTTATGGGGGGGAGCCTTCTGCACAGGGGAGATATTGTCTCCCCTGTGGTGATTCTTTACCATGTTTCGTGGTGAACCTTGGCGGCGTTGTAGCGATTGTGTTCGGTAAATTTTTGGTCAGAATAGCCGAGGACGGCGATGCCAAGGGGCATGACCTGCGCGGGCAGGCCGAACAATTTTTTCACCGTAGCGATACGGTCTTCAACGGGGTGGATGCCAATCCACACACTGCCAATGTCTTTAGCGCGGGCGGCAAGCAGCAGGTTTTGCATGGCGGCGGCGCAGTCTTGCACCCAGAAACCGGGGTATTTTTCGCGGGAAGTGTCGGCGCAGACAATAACGCACACGGGGGCTTGGGGAGCCATGCCCGCATAGGGTGTGCACTGGGTGATGGCCTCACGCCCGGCTTGGTCTCGGACAACGATGAAATCCCAAGGTTGGGCATTGCCCGCGCTGGGGGCAGACATGGCTGCGCTGAGAATGTGGGTGATGTCGGTTTCGCTGATCTCTTGGGGGGTAAAACTGCGGATGCTGCGACGGGTGAAAATTGTTTCAAAAGTATCCATGGGGAACTCCTAAAGGGTAAAGATGTGGGCCATATCGGCTTGTAAGGTGCGCTCTAAGGCTTTGGCCTGTTCGGTATTGTGCATGATCATATCCACCTGCCGAGTGTGGATGACCAAGTAGCCGAGCAACGCGGTGCGTTTGAGGGATTGTTCCGCAGAATATCCTTCGGCGGTGGCAAACAGAGCGTCTTCCTTAATATCAACGCGGAAGCCGTAGCTTTCCAGCAATCTTCCCACCATTTGGGCACGCAATTTGCGTCTGTCAAGGCTTGCCGCGCCGCCTTTGAATTGAAAACTGACGTAGTTTTCGTGGCTGTCTTTTCCGGCTTGGCTTTCAGCCGTGCAAAAGTGGTAGCCAAAACGGGCTTGGAGATTCATAAAGGTTGACGAGATCATTAAAAAGTTTTTGGTGGACAAGGGGCTGGCGGTGCTGGCTTCAAGGTCGCGGTTCATGGTGCTTTCAAAGACGACGGACATAAAGCCCGAAGCGTCGGTGGCGGGGGGGCCTGTCCACGGCACAGCGGTCATGCCTTGCCACAAGGCCAGCATGGGGGCGGAACGGATGTTGCTTAAGTCCACATACGGCCCGCTGACCGGTTCTGTAAAGCCGTCTTCAGCATCGATGATCCAATATTGTAGCTTGACGCCGGCTTTGAGCTGTTTGCCGAAGGTGCTTCCCAGGGTATCTGCGTCTTCTCCTGCGGGCGAAAAAAGTAATTCTACAGCCTTTTCGTGGCAAAATCGGGTGATGTCGTGCAGGCTTTGGCAATGTGCGGGGGCAAATTCCGGCGCGCTAGGGTCGAGCAAGTGCAGCGGAATAATATGCGGAGCCACGGCGCACAAGCTCTGGTGTACGGGGCTGCCAAGCATCAAATTTTGCGGTGCACGGGGGGGGCTGAGTTCGGGATGCAGCCCCGCCAGCACGCATTGGTGGGCAGTGTCTACGGTAACTTCGGTACCGGGTACAAGGGTGTCCAGTGCGTTATTCAGGGCAAAAATGGCGGGTACACGGTATTCGCGGGCTACGCTGGCAAGGTGTCCCGCAGTTCCGCCCGCTTCGGCGATCAGGGCGGCAGCCCGAGAAAGCAGTGTTGCCCAACGGGCTTGGGCGTGTTCTACCACAAGTACCCCACCGGGGGGGAAGGCTAAAATGTCTGCATCCTTGCGCGCGTGGAAGATTTTCCCCATGCCCACTCCGCCGCTGACACTCGTGCCGCCGCGCATCAGCAGGGTCAAAGCCTGATAGCTGGCGGGCAGAGGGCTATCTTCAGAATGTTGCTGGTCGGGGGGGGAATCTGTATTTTCCTGCTGCTTTAGGGGGCGACTTTGGAGGATGATCAGCTTGTGCTCGGCGTCCACAGCCCATTCCACGTCTTGGGCTTCCTGATAATACTCTTCCAGTGCCAGAACCATGCTGGCGAGTTTTTCTAAAATTTCTGGGCTGATACTGGCCTGTGCGCCTTCGTCAGGGCTGAGGGGCATGCGCTGCAAGCGCGTGTTCGGGTCGCATACAAAGCGAAAGGGTTTTTGGGCAATGTGTTGTTCCAGCAGGCGTGGGGGGTGGGTGCGGGTGAGGGTAAAAACATCGGGGCTGAAGGATCCGTCCACCACAGCCATGGGCAGGCCAAGCACGGCGTTGATGATGATGCGCGAAGAGGCGTATTCCTCCCCACCCGCCGGAGGGTTAGGATGCGTGGAGGGCAGGGGTGCCATGGGGTCACGACTATAGGCTACCCCGCCGGCTTGCGCGTCTACCATACTGAGCACCCCCACGCACATGGGCACAGCATCGTCGGGGATGCCGCGCTGAAAGCGGTAATGCATGGCGGTGACGGCGTATTTACTGGCGATGATGTCGCGCCACACGTCCAAGGCTTCGTCGGGGTGGACATTGAGTTCGGAATGGTATTGGCCGGCAAAGGACGCGCCCAGCGCGTCTTCCCCCAGCGCGGAACTACGCAGGGCTAAACGAAGATTGGGGCGCAAAGGGGGGGTAACTTTAGCGTATATGTCCTCCACAGCTTGGGTTATGGCCTTTTCCAAGGCCACGGGCATGGGGGCCGACTGGATAAGCTGCTGGATAGAGGCGGACAGGGAAAAAACGTCATCCAAACATGCAATATTGGTGGCCTGAATGCGGCGGTCAATTTCTTCTTGCAAGCCATTTTCGGCCATGAACAAATGATAGGCGCTGGCGGTAACGGCAAAGCCATCGGGCACGGGCATGCCCGCGTGGCTACACACTTCTCCGAGGTTAGCCATTTTGCCGCCCACCTCGTGGATATTTTCCAGGCCCATATGGCTCAGGTGCAGAACCAGCGGCCCATGACTGTGCGGGGGGGGGCATGCCAGAATATCCTCAATAGCCGTGCTGATGCGGCTGAAAGAGGGGACTAAATCCGCATAGGCATTGTCTGATAGGGCATTGAGATTTTGCACCATCTGAAACACGCTGGTGCCCACGCGGGTGCAGACGCGGCGCACCGTGCTCATGCTGTAGGGGGCGGTGCCGTGCAGGCTTTCCTCCATTTCGGCCATACCTTCCAGCGCGGATTTATTGGAGGACAACAGCCTCCGGAAACGCTGGCAGCGTTCCACCACGCGTTTACGCAAGGCTTCCTCGGCGGCGCAGTCTTCGGGGCTTTGCACCTGCCTTGGGCGGAGCAGTGACAGAAGGGCGGTAAAAAAAGCCATAATTTAGCCTTGCGAACAGCGTACAGCGTCTTCGAGTTTGATAATCAATTCGTTGATGGCTACGGGTTTGAGCATGTAGTCAAAAGCCCCCAGTTCCATACCGTTGACAGCCACTCCCAAGCTGGCATGCCCTGTAAGCAGCACCACGGGCAGGGTGGGGGCCAATGCCTTCATGCGGCGCAGGGCTTCCAGCCCGTCCATACCGGGCATACGCACGTCCATCACCACGGCGTCAAAGGGTTGCGCCTGCACCAGTTCCAGCGCGGTAGTGCCGTTGTCGGCAACGGCTACTTCCATATTGCGCCGCGAGAGGCGTTTTTGGATTAGGGTTAAAAATTCTGTTTCGTCGTCTACAATCAGAACACGCATGGCATACTCACTTTAGATATATTTTTGTTCATTGGGCAGGGTAACGGTGAAGGTTGCGCCTTGTCCGGGCACGCTGTCCACACTGAGTTTTCCTCCAATTTTTTCCAGAATGGAGAAGCAGATAGCCAATCCCAAGCCCGTGCCTTCGCCAATTTTTTTAGTGGTGAAGAAGGGGTCGAAAATGCGCTTGAGCTTGTCTTCGGGAATGCCAGGGCCGGAGTCGCGGATGCTGACGCTGCACCCGCCTTCGGGCAGGGCCTTGGTGGATACGGTGACGGTGCCGTCTTTTTCCACCGCGTCAATGGCGTTGTCAATAATATTCAGAATAACTTGTTGCAATTGCGAGGGGTCGCTCAAAATAGTTGGCACATGGGTGTCATATTCTTTAATAATGCGGATATTGCGGTGGGTGGCTTCTGTTTCCAAAAAGGCGATGGTTTGATCGGCAAGCGTATTGATGAACACCTCGTTGCGGGTGGGGTCCATGCGTCGCCCAAAGCCGAGCATGCGGTGGGTCACGCCTTTGGCTCTGTCCACATGTTTTTCAATTTTTTCAGCAGTTTCTTGGAGTTCCGTGTAATTGTGCAGGGTTTTGGGGTCTTCTTCCTCCAGCAAGTCACGAATCCAGCCCGCACTTTCGCGGATAAGCATGAGCGGATTGTTGATTTCGTGGGCTACCCCTGCCGCCATTTTGCCAAGAGCCGCCATTTTACTGGATTGGAGCATGGTGGCGTCCAATTCTGCCTGCTTGCGGTCTGATTCGGTCAGATGCGCCATGAGGTTGCGGGTGGCGAGCACCGCGCCCAGACCGACCATGATCGCCCCGATCAGCACAAACAGGGCTACGAATAAGCGTAATTGTTGTAAGGGATAAAGACTTTCACCCACATCGTCCACCACCACCAGCACCCAGGGCATGGCTTCAAGCCAGGTGAGGGCTGCCAGCATATTTTGGGGGGTCGAGGTGGCGGAAGCGTCAACCTTTTGCAAGTCGCTGATAACAATGGCGGTGGGATTTTCGGGCAGGGCAATGTTCAGCTTGCTCATGATGCTGCCGTTGAAGCGCGAGCTGTTCTGCAACAGACCCTCGGCGTTCACAAGGAAGGCGTCACTGCGTTTGCCCGCATACACGCGGCGGAGCAGAGCGTTGATGGCTTCCATGTCAATGGTGGCCCGCATAATATAGGTTTTGCCGCCCTGATGCCGTAACACGGCAATAACAAAGTGGGGTACATTGCGGAAACCCAAAAACACGTCGCTGACGTGTACGCCTTTATGTAACACCTCCTGAAACCACCCAGTTTCAACATAGTTGGCCTGAGACAAATCGTAAGGCCCCACATAGGCGATATGCTTGCCGTCCAGCCCAATAATCCCGAGGTCGATGAAGGATTTGCCGTTGGACTGCATAACCGTGAAAATTTCGCCCAAGCGCGCGGGATTGGTCAAGTCTTCAAAACTATGTGTGTAGACAAGGTTTTTTATCTGCGCGACCCGCTCCACAATAAAAGTGTCCACCGAGCGTTTTTTACTACTGGTGATAGCTTCCAGACTGGCATGATTTTTTTCGGCATAGGTGGTGTCGATACGGTCAATGCAGAACAATCCCAGAGCCACAAGGGGGATCAACGCGAGGAGCAGTAGGGTGGCGAGGAGGCGACGGCGAAGCCTTTTATGCGCGCGCAATTGCATTACGAAACTCCAGTGGTGGGAAGGGGCGTATGGCCCATGAGCAAGCTACGACAGTGACTGAGCATGAGGCTGCGCTGCTGTTTCACCTGCACCGGGTCGGTCATAATCATGTCCAGCTGGCGGGTGTGAATAGTCAAATAGCCGGCTACTTGTAGAATGGGCAGGCCTTCTTCGCGGTCAATGCCCTCAATGCGGGCCATCACGGCATCGTTGCGAACCACGGGAGCAAAACCGCATTCCCAGAGAATATCCGCCACAAAGCGTACCCGTAAAATACGGCGCTGAATATTGGCCGCCCCGCCCCGCAAGTGGAAAACCAAGGAATTTTCCTGTGCGCGTTCGCCAAGGCGCGCTTCTACCGATACAAAGTGGAAACCGAAGCGTGAGTGCAGGCTGCAATAGTCTTTGGTGACCATAAAATAATTTTTTTCGGAAAAATAGGCACTTTGGGCGGCGGGATCCAGATGTGGATTGGCGGTGGCCTCAAAAAGTACGGACATGAAGCCCTTGCTGTCTACTGGGGGGGGGCCTTGCCACGGATAGGCGTTCATGCCGCGCCACAGGGATTGCATGGGGACAGAGGTGATATTTTCGATCTTGATGGTGGGATCAAAACGGCCTTTGGTGCTTTCTGGCCCTGCGGCGCTGAAGCCGTCATCCAGATTGACAACCCAAAATTGTTTGAGCACGCCCTGATCCAGCAATTGCTTAACCCGCTCTGGCGCGTGTTTGTGCTGGGAGCCGAAGGCAAACATGGAGCTGACGGCTTTTTCGTGGCAATAGCGGGCAATATCATGATAGGTGTGGCAATGAGCGGCTTTGAAGTCGGGACTGTCAGGGTCAAGAGTGAGGGGCAGAATATATTCAGCCACGCGCTGTAAGGTGCGGTATACGGGGCTGTCGGGCATGAAGTCGCGGGCGGGCGGAGCCAGCGCAATTAACGAATCCACACAGCCGGGGTAAATCATGCCGCCATCGCCGTAAACGGTGACGCGCTCCAGCACGTCTAATTTACTCATGGCATTGGGCAGGCCGAACACGGCGGGCTTGCCAAATTCTCGGGCCAGCGAACCCAGGCGGCTGGCAATGACCCCTTGTTCGGTAATGACTGCGGAAGCCCTGTCCATGAGGGCCGCCCATTGGTACAGATCGCGCTCAACCACCAGTACGCCGCCTTGGGGAAAGGTGCGGGCATCGTCAAGGTTGCGTACCACATGTACCGGCCCGCAGGCAATGCCGGGACTGGCGGTGATGCCGCCGCAGGCCAATGGGGGGGGGATATCGCCTTCGCCCTGAGACAGGGTCTCGGCGGGCAAGAGTTGCCCCACCACCAGATTACGGCACATGACAATGTATACCCCACCGTCGGGGGGGCACAGCCACGTGAGGGCTTGCGGTTGCCCGTAGTCTTCTTCCAAGTGCAGGGCCAATTCGGCTATCTGCACGGCTTGGGTATCGGAGAGGCTGGGATCGTCGGGATTTGCCAAATTGCGTAGGCGGATGGCGTGGGGGCTGCGCCGCCCCACATGGGTAATGTCCACCCGTAGGCGTGAATGTTCCATATCTTCGGGCAGACCGTGGCAAGAATATATATGCACACTGCCGCGCGTGGGCTGCATGGGATTACCGGTGTGCGCGAGGCCGCCAATGCACCCTTCTTCCACCGCCATGCACACTACGCACACGGAGGCGCCGGTGTCGGGGATGCCTCGATAGCGGCGGTAGACAAGGCCTTGGGCGTGGTATTTGTGGGCCAGCGTGGTGCGGATAGCGTTTAAAATGTCTGTGTCTGGGGCATTGAGAGCTAGGGAAGGCCCCCAGAGGAGGAGACCGTGGTCGCCGTCTTGCTCTTCAGGCCATAAGCGCCCGCGCAGAATAAGGCGCATGGCTTTACCATTGGGGGCGGTTATAGCGCGCAGCCGGTTGACCTCACAAATAATAGCGGCACTCAGGGCCGTGGGCAGGGGAATGCTTTCCACCAATCGCCCCAGATTTTCTGAAAGATCAAACAGGGTATCGGGGCTGAGTCCCCCAAGGGCCTGCACCCGACGGTTGATTTCGTTTTGCAAATCGTCGTGCTGCATAATGTGCTGGCAGCCTGCCGCCGTGAGCACAAAGGCTGGGGGGACGCACTGGGGAAATTGGGCGCGCGAAGCCACCAGTTTTTGGGTGGTGGGGTCGGTCAGATTTTTTAGGTAGGTGTGCCATTGCTCGGCGCTGGCCTCACCGGGGCCGTCCAAAGACATTACCTCTGGCCCGAGCAGGCAATCGCCACGGGGATAGACCATGGCTGAGACTTCCGCCTGCAAGGCCGCAAAACGGTCTTGCAGTGCCGTGCTGGTATGGGGAGATAATAGATTAAATTGCTGGATACATTGGAATACCTGTGTGGAAACCTTGGTACATAAGGCCCGTACCCGATACATGCCGAAGGGATGCTCGCAGCACAGGGTGTATTCCATTTCAGTCATGACTTCTTGAAATTTGTTCCAAGCGGTCAAAAAAAGTTTGAAACGGTGGTGGCGCCTGGCAAAAATACGTTGGGGGGAGATGCCGTCTTCGCCGGAAGCGGCGCTTGCGGGGGCTTTTCCCGTAAAGAATGACAAAAGGCGTGACAACATACAAACCACTCCGCAAGTGACAGGTGGGAGAGCGTGGAAGCTGCTCTACGGTAGACGGCGCACGGAATCCTGTCAATCAGGCTCCGAGTTTTCCCTTCCGTCGGTACAAGGTGGTGATATTAGGCTGTGGCATCGATAAAAGATAGTTTTTGCAGGAGATCTTCTTCAAGATCGGCATATTCTGTGTGTGCCATAGCCGTGATATCTTCGGGGCTGAACAGGCCGTGCATTTTGTATTTATTGCCTAAAGCGCTGCCAAAGGCGCTTGGCGACATACCTTCTGCCGCTTGGCCACTTTTACGGGCATGCAAACCTGCACAAAAGCCTGTGTAACACGCCAAATGGCCTTGGCGCAGGGCGCGTAAATCGTGTTCCAAATCATCGTATTGTGAGGGGGAAAGACTGAGGGAAAAATGGTTGGTTTGCAAACTTTCTGTGCGGAACATGTGGCAACAGCCCGTTACAGAAGCGCAAGCGCGGATATAGTTCCACTGCCCGCGATCAGGACATGCGGGGGGCATGGTGGTAACACTGAAAGGTTCCGCATGGGCGCGTAAGGGAGAAAAGGCCACCTCAGCATTTTCTGCTTCAGGCCCGTGCGTTTGCCCCGGCAGCGGGGGGGTGTTGCCCGTGGGCGCAAAGCCGAGAGTCAGGTGCAGGGGGCCGGACTGGATGCGGGGCTGCTGTTGTTCGGTGTTGGCATCCTGAATGCGGCAGCCCCAAGCGCTGGCGTGCGGCTGCACCTGTACGGCGCGGCGTAAGTGACGCAGCCAATCCGGCGGTAGGCTCACGTCATCGTCCACATAGGCGGCAAAGGGGAGGGCGCGCACTTCGGGCAGGGCCGCCAGCCAATTACGGGCCGCCGCTGCCCCTACATTAACAGGAAGTGTCACGATGCTGAGGCGTGATCCCCAACGCGCCTTCCAGCTTTGCAAGCAGGTGGCTGTTTCGTCGGTGGAGCCGTTATT
>JAVVPD010000045.1:0-16683 GCA_036655975.1 Desulfovibrionaceae bacterium
GCGCTTTGTGTTCAGCACGGACAAATCATCCAAGGGCTTTACAGGTTTTGGCAAGTTATTAACAGTGTTACAGCCCATTTCACAACGGCGGCAACCAATGCAGCGGGTGGTATCATGCAGGACACCAAAGCTGTTATCATAGTAGGGGTATGTTGCTGTGCCCCCAGCTTTGGCAACTGTTGCTGTGCCAAGGGCTGTGGCCATACCCGCACTTCCCAGAATGGTAAGGAATTTTCTGCGGTTCATTCGGTACTCCTCACCGCGCTAGTTAGCGCGTTCCTTATGACAAGTGGTGCAAGATGTATTCTGAGGCCTCGTTACCTTCATGCCATTATGACAATTCATACACTGCAAATGGTACGCAGCCTTCAAAGCAGGACGTTGCGGCGTAGCAGGGTCAATGGTGGCTGTATGACAACTGCTACACTTGGGCGGCGTGGCCGACAAGGGGCTATTGTGGTGACAAGCAGCACACAATGTTGCAGGATCATTATGGAAAGCACCTGCAAGTTTATCGCCTGCCATACGCTTCATCAACGAATCCATGTGCCGACCATGGGTGAACACCACAGGCTGATATTCGTCAGCAATGGCGTCAATGGTCACCCGGGCGGGAATGTTTTTAGCGGAAATGTGCACCGCAGGCTTTTGGGCGAGCACAGTTTTTGTGGCAAGAGCTTCGTTTTCTTCGGCAGGGAGCTGGCCTGCGCTGCCCAAAACCATCTGCTGGGGCGTCATGGCTGTGGTCACATTATGACAAGTGGCACAATAGGCGTCATTTTTGGGAGGAGTCACAATACTGTGGCAGCCCGCACATTCACGGCGCTTTAAATTGTCGTTGTGACAGCTGACACAGCTGGCAGGAGTTTTTCCTGAGCTGCGTTTAGCCACTGTTGGAGCATGCATGGCTCGATCAAGGGTGACAAAATTGCCTTCTTTTTTACCTTCCACAGTGTGGCACGACGTACAGGAAACAGTGTCTCCCGTATGGTGACAGGTTTCGCATTCGGTGATTTTTTTCTCATGGTTCAAGTGATTGAAGACCACGGGACGCATTCCTACCCCTTTAGGGTTAGGATTGTCAGACACCGGAAAAATGACCATGGCCGATGGTGCACCACTTTCTGTGGCTTCCAGCGCAGGCGCTGCTTCAGCGGGAGTTCCCGATAGCAGTAGTGCGCTTCCCATGCTGACCACAGTAAGCACTACCATCGCACTCATCCATCGCAGCAGTGTTTTACCGTTCCTCATGTGATTGTCCTTTTTGAATACAGAACATTATTACCCCTCTAACACCACAGATTGTGGTGCGTTCACAACCACAATCCTCAAAACTGAGCCACAGGCCCAGAGCTGCGTCTGCCGTATCAAAGGAGAAACCCCCACACATCGGAGATTATACGCCCAAAACCGTATGACAGAACTGCCGGAAATGTTATACGAGCAACACTATCTCGTCAAGGGGCATTTGGCTCTAAGGGCGGAGGCTTGACCCCGTAGATACCGCGCGTCTGTCAGGTATAACAGGATTTTCTACCTAGGAAGAGAAAATAAAATTTTGTGCCATTCCGCACAAGGACGAAATATTTCCCGGTGCAAACCAGTGTAATTGCGTATCGGCCCGAAACCACGTCAATTGCCTTTTAGCATAGGCGCGCGTATGGGTAGCCCATAGGGCGCGCGTGGCCTCCAGTGAACGGCGCTCACAAATAAAATCTAATAATTCCGCGCAGCCAATGCCCGACCAGCCTGCGGCTCCAGCGTCCGCACAGTGCGTCCACGCCGCACGGGCTTCGTCCACCGCCCCTGCGGCGAGCATATGATCAATACGCTGGTACAAACGTGGTGTGAGCGTTGCTAAATCCCAGTCCAAACCCACCCGCAGCCCCACACACGCAGGTTCCGGCATGGCGTGGCTGTGCCACCAGCTAAAGGTTTTGCCCGTGCCCTCCCACACCTCTAAAGCCCGCATAATGCGCTGCGTATCGTGGGGATGGATTCGCCCCGCATACACAGCGTCCACCTGCATGAGCCTTTTGTGTAAAGTCTGCGGGCCGCATTCCCGGCATTCCTGCAGCAGCCTTGTGCCGATTTCCGCATCCACCGCCGGAATTTCAGCAATACCCTCGAGCAAAGCCTTAAAATACAGCCCTGTCCCCCCCACCAAAATAGGGACAAGCCCCTGCGCGCATAGTTCATGAATTTTTTCCACCGCGCGGCCTACCCATTGCCCCGCCGACATTTTCTCTACTGTGGGCAAAAAACCGTACAGATAATGCGGGCAGGCCCCTTGCTCCGCCGCACTGGGTTGGGCCGTAATGAGCGGAAAATCCGCGTAGACCTGCCGCGAATCCGCATTGATCACCGCACCGTGCAGCTTGTCCGCCAACAGCAGCGCCGCCGCTGTTTTGCCCGACCCTGTGGGGCCTACTAAACAGATCACCCTAGGCTTATTCACGAAATCCTGAAACCTCCCACCGAAGGTGCCAAACACGGCGTGGCCTGCCGCACTTCCCCATGCTCATATTTACTCCGCAAAGCCCGCAGCACATTGTCGGGTACCAAGCCTTCCACATCGCCACCATGGCTCGCCGCCGCCTTCACAATGGTGGAACTGATGTACAGCCACTGGTAATCTGTCATCAAAAACACCGTCTGAATCTCACGCCGTAAACGCCGATTCATCAATGCCAACTGAAATTCATACTCAAAATCAGACACCGCGCGTAAACCACGCAAAATAATATTGGCCCCGCGTTCAGCCACATAGTCCACCAACAAGCCAGAAAAAGGTTCCACCACAATACCGGGGCTGTCCCCCACAGCCTCGCGGGAAAGTGCCACACGCTCCTCAAGCGAAAAGAGCGGTGCTTTCGGCGTGTTATCTGCAATAGCCACAATCACCGTGTCAAAGAGTTCCCGCCCACGGCGGATCAGACTCAAGTGTCCATTGGTCAAAGGATCAAAGGTCCCCGGATAAATGGCTACTCTATGGGGAGTTTCTTCCATACTACTATCCTCGTCTGACCGAAAACTCGGTCAGCCAACAATTCCAGTTCCGCATGTATGTGTTCTGCGTCAAACACGGCCCTTGCCTCTACCTCGGCGCTCACAATGCCGTCTACCTTTACCCACGCCTTGCGTAATAGCTGGCGCAAGGTGGGTTCCAATAACTTTTTCCCGTAGGGGGGGTCAATAAAAACCACGTCAAAAGGATGGTGCGGGCCCTTGCTCAACACCTTTGCCACTTCCTCCGCCACTATCCGGCAACGTCCTTCATCCAAGCCCAGCATGGTCGCACTCTCACGCAGACAGGCCGCCGCCTTGGGCGCACTTTCCACATGCGTAATAGCTATGGCTCCGCGGCTCACCGCCTCAAAGGCCAAACTGCCCGTGCCCGCAAATAAATCCAGTACCGTGCACTGGTTCCAGATGACTCCCCGTGATTCCAACATGGAAAACAAGGACTCGCGCACCCGCGACATGGCCGGCCGGTAGCCCGGGCCTTCCGCTGTTTTTAACACCCTGCCCCTAAATATTCCTGAAATAATTCGCACAATTCCCTCTTTTATCCGCGTATACTACATGCCTGAAATAAGACGAGTAAGTTCGTAATTCATGCGCTCCATACGGTCGCGCAATTCGGTTTGTTCAACCCATGGCCTGTGTTCAAGCGTAGCCAACTTTTGCCGAAATACCCCCCACTTATGCTCAATATCACCTGAAAGGAAATCCCAATCCACGGGAGGACGGCTCGCCGCTTCAGGGGCATGAAACACGGGAAGCGCTCCAGCCGTGATGTCCAGTTTTTCCATAAAGTCGGGCACAAGACAGGTCAGACCGAAACGCTCTTGAATAAGACCGGACAGCGTGGTCTGCGCTTTTTCTTCCCCGTGGACAAGAACAATTTGGGTGCCGGGTGTGGCGACATGGCTCACCCAATCCATAAGTTGGCTCTGGCCCGCATGGGCGGAAAAACCACCAATGGTGAATATGCGGGCAGCAATGGTGACGTCTTCGCCGAAAAGAGCAATACTTTTGGCGTGTTCGACAATTTTACGCCCGGGGGTACCGATGCCTTGGTAACCAACAAAGACAATACTGGCACCGGGCCGCCATAGGTTGTGGCGCAAATGATGCTTGATGCGCCCCGCATTGCACATACCGCTGGCAGACAAAATGATGGCTGGGCCTTCCAAATCATTAAGACCACGGGATTCATCGGCGCTAAGGGTATATGTCAGATTGGGCAATTCAAAGGGATCATCGCCTTTCGCCAGTAATTTTTGGGCATCGTCATCAAAAAGTTCACGGTGTTTGCGGAAAACTTCAGTGGCGCGAATAGCAAGGGGACTGTCCACAAAAACGGGCATATCCGCCGGCAATTTCCCCTGACTGTGGAGGGAATGCAGGCAATACAAAATTTCTTGCGTCCTCTCCACGGCAAAGGCGGGGATAATCACTTTTTCACGGTTTTTATAGCTATAGGCAATGGCTTCAGCCAATTCGGCATCACTTTGATTTTCATTTTGGTGGTCACGGTCGCCGTAGGTGGATTCCATAAACACATAATCAGCGTCCGTGGGAAATTCCGCATCGCGCACGATAAGGGCATGGGGTCGCCCAAGGTCGCCCGAAAAAATTAAACGGGTGGTTTTACCATTTTCCGTGGCTTCAATACGGATAAAGGCAGAGCCCAAAATATGGCCTGCGTCAAAATAGGTGACCTTGATGCCGGGATGCGGCTCAAAGGTTTGGTGATAGCTGACTGTCGAAAAAAATTGCGCTGTTTTCAGGGCATCATCCTGAGTATACAGGGCCGGGACGGGATTTTTGAGACCCCGACGCTTATATTTGTCAGCACGCCATTGGGCTTCCATTTCTTGAATATGGGCACTGTCGAGCAGCATAAGTTCCAACAATTCACGGGTGGCCGCCGTACAATACACAGGATTGGCAAAACCGTCCGCCACCATACGCGGCAAGAGGCCAGAATGGTCGATGTGCGCGTGGGTCATAAGAATAAAATCTATATGCTTCGGGTCGTAATGATCCGTAGAAAAATTTCGTTCTTCAATGGCTTTGTTGCCCTGATGCATGCCACAATCTACGGTAAAACGGGCACCACAGGCCTGAATCACGTAACACGATCCTGTTACCGTGCGCCCAGCACCGAGAAGTTGAACATCCATATACCAAACCTCCACGCGATAAAGTCAGCTATTACAGGTAGTAAAAAAATAAGCAGCCTCTATATACGCGTGAGTATGCCTGTACCCGTGCGGAAGCGCAAGAGGGCGACAAGGGCTGCCTTGCACATTTTTTCCTATTGCGTCAGACACTTCTCAAGGATAGTATCGTACAAACTTCCCTTGTCTACACAAATCAGCCAGTAGCGAAAATTTTCAAACGGAGCGCGTATGTCAATATCCCAGCAGAACATCATTGATGATCTCACCTCAACCTCCACGGAATCGTGGCGGGTATTCCGCATTATGGGTGAAATGGTCGAAGCCTTCGACACCTTGAACGCCCTGCCCACCAATTGCATTTCCATTTTCGGTTCTGCACGGGTGAGCCCCGATTCCCCCCATTACCAAGCTGCAGAACAGATTGCCTCCCTACTGGTACAGCAAGGGTACGGTGTTATTTCTGGCGGCGGCCCCGGCACCATGGAAGCCGCCAACAAGGGCGCCACAGAGGCTAACGGCACCTCCGTAGGGCTGCACATTCAATTGCCCCACGAGCAAGGCTGCAATGCCTATGTAAAAACCCGCTGTAATTTCCGCTATTTCTTTGTGCGTAAGCTCATGTTTGTCAAATACGCCATGGCCTATGTGGTTATGCCCGGCGGCATGGGCACTATCGACGAATTGTCTGAAGCCTTTGTGTTGGCACAGACCAAAAGAATCAAGCCTTTCCCGATTATTCTGTATGATTCTCGCTTTTGGAGCGGTTTTCTGGAGTGGCTCCGCAACACCATGGTTGCCAATGGCTATATCGGTGAGGGTGAAGTGGAAAAACTCATTACCGTATGCGATTCCCCCGAAGAAGTGGTGAACCATATCCAAAAAATTGTTATTCTATAATAGATGACGACTAAAAGCCTGAAGCAAAACCTCGCCCCGTACTCCATACCCTGTTGCGGGCCTGTGCCTACGCCGCCACGCGGACAGAGCTGGGAAGCGCTTATGGACAGGGCTATTGAACACGCCCGCCACGGTGCTGCCGCAGGCGAAGTGCCCGTGGGAGCACTGCTGGTACATCCTGACGGGCGTATTTTGGCAGAAACGCATAACCAGCCTGTGGGCAGCCACGATCCCACGGCCCATGCAGAAATTTTGGCTTTGCGCCAAGCCGGGGCTCGGCTTGGCAATTACCGACTGGAAGAGTGTGTGCTTGTGGTGACACTGGAACCGTGCCTTATGTGCACCGGCGCGTTGGTGCATGCCCGCTTGGGCGGGCTTGTGTTTGGCGCAGCCGATGCTAAAGCTGGAGCAATCATTTCCTGTCTTGACGGTTTAGCCCAAAGCTTTCATAATCATCAGCTTTGGTACATGGGAGGAATACGTTCCCGTCAATGCACGGAACTTTTACAAAGGTTCTTTGCACACCACCGTTAAGCCCATGGATTACAAGGAGCTCATATGTCTCTTCCTCTTGATGTCGTATTTTTAACGCAGGATTTGTGCATTGGTGGTACCCAGCGCCAAACGCTAGAGCTGGCCCAACGTATGGATACAAAGCGTTTTTCACCCGCCGTGTGGACACTTTCTGGGCCCACCGATCTGGACGACCTTGCCATTAAAGAAGGCTTGCCCGTGCATCATCTGGGTAAAACAGTCATGCCCGGCCCGCTTTCCGTAGTGGCCCTGATGGGAAAACTCTTCACAGATTGTCCAGATATTTTAGTGCCCTGCATGGCTCCAGCCAACATCTGGGGGCGTATTACGGGACAAATTAGGCGGGTTCCGGTTATTGTCGGCACCTGTCGCGGTGGTGGGGCTCCCGTGCGCCAGCACGAACAGTTTATGTGGCATCTTGCCCACCATATGGTGTGTAATTCCATGCAATTATATAATATTTTACAAGGTTTAGGCATGCCGTCTGGGCGAGTGACCTATATCCCCAACGGAGTAGATACAGACTTTTTTGAAGCCCCCTTAAGCCCCTTGCCCGAACGCGCCCCCGTGGTTTTATGTGTGGCCCGCCTCGTCAGTGACAAGGATCACATGACCCTATTGCGGGCTTTCGGGCGGGTGCTGGAACATATCCCCCACGCACGTTTACGCTTTGTAGGGGATGGGCCACAAGAATTTACCTTACGCAAATTTATTGAAGCCCCGCCCTTTAAGGGCCATGTGGAAATTATCCCCGGTGGCACGGACATGCGTATGCACTATCAGCAAGCGCAAGTTTTTGCCCTAGCTTCCATCCGCGAGGGGCAACCCAATGTTATTTTGGAAGCCATGTCCAGCGGCCTTCCCGTAGCCGCCACCAATGTGGGCGGTATTCCCAGCCTTGTCCGTGAAGGCTATAACGGATTTTTATCAGCTTCCAGTGATTCCGTCACCCTCGCCCAGAATATTTGCCGTCTGTTAAATGACCCTGCCTTGTGCAAAAGCATGGGGGATGCGGGCCGTGAACTCGCGCTGCAAAATTTCGCCTTTTCCGCCATGGTTAAATCCCATCAGGATCTTTTTGAACGCCTGTGGGAATTGCGCCAAGGTTCAGCACCGAGAGAGGAAAACAAGATATGAAAGGAAGCTTTTTAAGCTACCTCCTGGGGCTCTGCGTAGTCTTGTACGCAATGCCTTTGGCGGCTCAGAAAAATCCCACGGTGAATCCTGCCCCCCCGCAGGCCAGCGCGCACCAAGAATCAAAAACCGAACCCACAACACTGGCTGAAGAACGCGAATTGTGGAGTGGATCTCTTTATACCTCTACCTACAGGGCGGGAGCCTGCATCGCCCCAGACGGTACGGTACGCGGCGTACTGCTGTTGCGTACCTCCAGCGGCGCTGTAGACACCTATCACTTTAGCGGAAAGCGAGAAAACGGCAGTATTCAAGCGCAACACAGTTCAGGGCATGCCTTTCTCGGCTCTTTCCCTTCTGACACAATAATCACAGGGACTATTACCCTGAAAAGCGGGCGCACCATTACTTTATCCGGTATGCGGCAACGCGGTGTGGAGCTTGATGAAAGCTGCCGCCCCCTGCCCAAATAACGCTCATATCCTAAGGAAAATTGTATGCTGTTGCTCTGGTGGTTATTGATTAGTGGACAATGCCTGTTACTGATTATTTTTTGGCAAGGGGCGCGAACGCGCATTTTAGAAACAAAACAGCCGGGCCAACAGTGCATGCCCCCCCTACGGGAAGGTATGCGCCCCGACCCCACGCCCAATGTCGCGATGGTTATTCCCGCAGCCGGACAACGCCCCTATATGCGCCGGGCTTTGCGCTCATTAATGGTACAGGATTATCCCCATATGGTAACCATCATGGTTACCGAAAGCCTCAACGACCCCGCCGTCGACCTGATTCACGAATTACAAAAAGATTTTCCCCACTTGCGCCATGTGGTGGCAGGCCCAGCCGAAGGCTGTGGACAAAAAAACTGGAACCTGCTGCAAGCGATTAAGGATATTCACGACACAGCCGATATCTATGTATTTTGCGATAGCACCCACTATGCCCAACCCGACTTTGTCCGCCAATTAATTCTGCCCATTCTTCAACAAGAAGCCGCGTTCACCACCGGCTACCATGCGGTGGACGTGCAAGACCATCAGGTGGTGTCCTTGGGCTATCAGCTCAGTGTATTGTTGATGCGCTTTTTACAGGCTTCATCCGCCTTTACTCAACCCTGGGGCGGGGCCATGGCTATTTCGCGCCAAGCCTTTCTCCGCCATGACATTGCGGGCTTTTGGAGCGACAAAGTGGTGGACGACTGTTCCCTTGCCAGCTACCTGATGGAAAAAAAAAGCGCCAGTGTACAATTATGCCCCCACGCCGTTTTGCGAACCCCCGCCCGCAACCATCCTCTGCACGTATGGCAGGCGTGGATGAACAGACAAGTGCTTTTTCTAAAATTCTGTATCCCGCAACAATGGATGCTGCTGGGGGTGTTCGCCCTACTGCTGTCGCTGCCCTTACTGGGGTCGGCCATTGTCCTCACGGGCATATGGTGTGGTCTGCTCTCTAAGTGGTTTTATGGCCCTTTAATCACCCATGTTGTCCTTTTGGTGGGAATTTTATGGGGCTGGCGCGAATGTCTCCCCCGCCCTGTCCCTATGGTGCCCTGGTTTACCGCGTTTGTGTTGAGCATGTATCTATTTTTACGGGTTTACGTGGGCACTATTCGCGCTAAAGGCATTTTGTGGAACAATATTGACTATCGCGTTGCCAAGGGCGGAAAAGTCCTTTCCATTACGCCGCGCAAATAATGCAAGCCCGATTCTCCCCGTGGACAACAGTATTGACGATAGTTACCCGTATATATTCTTTATAATGACCAGGACACTCCGTGCTCATGAATAATTTTCATAACGAATTTGGGGGATCGCAGCGCGAACTTCGCCGCAATAATCGCAACAGAATTTTCCGTGCGCTTTTTGCCTCTGACGTGCCGATAAGCAGAAGCGAGCTTGTCCGCATTACCGGATTAAACCTGCCTGTTGTTTCTAGGGTAACCAACGAAATGCTTTTGGCTGGCCTGCTTGAAGAAATCACCCCCCCTCCAGCACTCCGACAGCGTGGCAGGCGTGTAACCCTGCTTGCCATTAAAGCAGAGGGCGCTTATGTCGTAACCGTAGCCATTACCGCCTATTCACAAGAACTTATTCTCGGCAATCTCAAAGGACACATTATCTATTCAAGAGAAATTCCCGAATTTCTTACTTTACAATCCGACGATCTTTTACATTTTCTGGTGGAGAACATCCTCAGGGCTGTTCGTCGCAACAAAATTCCTTCCGTGCGCTTGTTAGGCGGTTGTTTAGCCGTGCCAAGGCACGCCATGCTGTTCAGCGATCAGGCCATGATACTCCCCATACTGAACAGCGCATTTATCGAAAAACTTCAAACGATGCTGGGCATTCCCATGATTTCTATCCGCCTTGCCGAAGCCCTAAATTTAGCGGAGAATAATTGGGGAGCCTCTAAGGGCTTCAGCAACGTGCTCTACTTGCATCTCGCCCTTATTATTGGAGCAAGTGTGCTCCATGGCGGCGCTTTGCTGCCCTCCCCAGATCGCTTCGGCAACATTTCAAGTATGCCCATAGCCACTGTAGGCCATGCACACGGCACCTTAGCCCGCATTGAAGACAAGGCATCAGGTATAAGTATATTACGCAGTCTTAAGGTGACATCCCCCCAAAGACCGCCCGGCTACACCATTCAGGACAGGCTCAACCTTTCTCTCGCCCACACCCGAGCCATGGGGGGCGACACGTCCCTACAAAAAATTTTCATGGAGGCAGGCCAGTGGATGGGCTACGCCCTAGAAACACTCTACAGAGTCTATAATCCTGAAATCATTTTATTTGGCGGCTCCTTGGTCGAAAATAGCTTTTACCTTAATGCGCTACAAACAACATGGCAGAGCACCTACCCCCAAGCCCCCCCCGTAGAAACGCGCGTCGGCTGCTTGCCAACTGCCTCAGCAACCATACTCACCGCCTTAAAGTTACATGTTTTTTCTGCATCCCTAGATTTGGATCCTCTGTTGTCTGGAACAGGAGAAGACATATTTTCCCCTGTTTCTGGAGAGCTTACATGAAGCTGACTCCTCCCCCATCCTTACACCCCGCGAGTCCTGCGCCGAGTTTCCCACTGCTGATAAAAGCCCCTTCACGGCAGTGCAACCTACGGTGTACGCACTGCTTTTATCATCCCGTCCCCCCCGGAAAAGCGCTGAGTCAACGGATGAGCCACGACACCCTCATGCAACTGACACGCACCTATTTGGCACAGCCCATAGCCCAGCATACCTTTATATGGCAAGGAGGCGAACCTTGCTTGATGGGGCTTGATTTTTTTAAAACAGCTTGGCGATTCCAAAAAAAATACACCCAAGGTAGCATAATTGCCAATTGTCTACAAACCAACGGAACCCTCATTACCCCCCCCTTTGCTGATTTTTTGGCCCGGAAAAATTTTTTGGTTGGCCTTAGCATTGACGGCCCTCAAGCCTTGCATGACACGTATAGAAAATACGGTTCGGGGAAAGGTTCCTATGCTGCGGTTCATAAAAGCTTGCGGCTGTTGCAAGAACGCAAGGTAGCGCTTAACTCTTTGACCTTGATCACTAGTACAAATATTGGATATATAAAAGATATTTTTTACATGTTGGCAGAAAATGCTCTTTTTTTCCAGCAATATATTCCTTGTGTGGAATGCTCTACGGAGGGAAAACCTTTGCCCTTTAGCCTCTCTGGAGCCGCCTGGGGCGAAGCTTTGTGCATACTTTTCGATACGTGGTGGAATACCGGACAAAGGGTAACAATACGCTACTTTGAAGATCTGCTCCACACTCTCCTTACAGGTCAAGCGGGCAGTTGCCAAATGGGGGGAGATTGCCGTTCCTACCTTGTGGTTGAAGCAGACGGAAGTGTCTATCCCTGTGATTTTTTTGTCTCTGATGCGTGGAAACTGGGGAATATTTGGGACAATACTTGGGAAGAACTGCTGCACAGTGATCTTCGCCATACTTTTAGCCTCCGCAAGCGCTGTCTGCCCCCTGCGTGTCAAACATGCCACTACCTAGCCTTGTGTGGTGGGGACTGCCAAAAGCACCGCATGGCCTCCGTAAAGACTGCCCCGCCCCAAAGCCTCCTCTGTGAAGGGTATCAAATATTTTTTGCCCATGCCCTGCCAAGACTCCAAGAAGCGGCCCGTTTTCTTGCCGGCCGTCTTGCACAAGCCCCAAAACCCTACTGAGCATAACAATAAACACATCCATGCCGGCAGGTAGCATACTTTCCAATATCTTTACTGTCCGCACAGCCACAGGCTGCACGTTGCCCCGTATCTTTCGGGCGGTGTTGGCGGCATGGTAAAGGCAGCAACATCCCCTGTTTTGGGTGCTTACAGGCCGTGTAGTGCTGTTCCATTTCACTATCATGCGGGCACAGGCGCAAAAGGAGATCCACATCAATACACGCATTCTTGTGTATGCCCAAAGCCGACAAATCATGCGACTCCGCACAGGTGGCAAGCCGTAAAGGATGCGCCCACCGTGCATTGCTTTTTGCAATGCCGGAAGCCAAAGCGAGCCTTTCATCGGCGTCAGGCGCACAGAACGAGGTATCCACTTTTGCCAATGCTCGTGCAGCCTTCGCATACATATCAAGGAAGCTGAACACAAGTTTTTCCGTATACGGAGCCAATACTCGCCCCAAGGCGTCTATGCGCTCCACATGCGTAGCCACAGAAAGGGTATTCCCCATAATAATAGGATCATAACGCCAAATAAGCCGCTCGGCCCCAATGCGCGCAGAAAGCTGTTGAAAGCTGGCAATACGTTGCGACAAGGGCGGCAGGTGCGGCTCTAAGTGCTCTGCCGCATAGGTATTCAGGGTATAGTGAAAATAGTATTGATAGCCCATATCGCGTATTTCTTGCAAATACGGTAAAAATGGAGCAGGATTTTTTGTCCAGAACACAATGACTTTACATTTTTCAAAGGAAACATACTGTTTTTGCAATATGTTAAAGGGATTTTCCCGTATACAATAGCCTTCACGCAAGCGCTCCATAAACCATGTGCCATAAAATGCAGGAATATCCGTGGCGCGGCTTGCCGAAATCACCATTGGGGCCACAGCTTCGTGCCCACCTGTTATTGTACACTGTGCCCATTTTCCCATATAATCCATCACCCTATAGAATATAAAACCATACAAGGCGAATAACCATGCCTACACCTAAATCAGTAGTACTGTTTGTTATTCTCTGTGCGGGCCTGTGTCTTGCCTCCGCCCGTGCGGGGTGGGCGGCTGATGCCCTGACAAGCCTATGGCCGCAAGGAATCGATACTCCTGTTCCTCAAGATCTACGCCGTGCAGTGCCCAATAATACCCAGCCTCCTTGCCGCCCCTGCCAGACAGCTATACGGGGACAGTGCGGCGTGTTCAAGTGCCCCAAGGGAAAAAACTTGTGGCCCTCACTTTTGATGCGTGTGAACTGCAAACGTCTGTTTCCGGCTTTGATCGAGAACTCGTTACATCTTTGCGGCATTATGGGGCCCATGCAACCTTTTTTGTGGGAGGTAAATGGATGCGATCACACCCTGAACCCGCCCTGCAATTGCTGGCAACACCCGGTTTTGAATTAGCTAATCACGCTTGGTCACACGGGAATTTTGGAATCATGGATTTACCTACGGCAGAAAAACAAATTTTGTGGACACAAGCGGCCTATGAAAAGCTGTACGCCCTTTTGCGTAAGCGGACGGAACAGGCGGGACATCCCGAATATATGCAGGGGATTGCACCTTCCATGCGCTTATTCCGCCTGCCATACGGGCGCTGCCGTGCCGAGACCCTAAAGTTACTCAACACCCATGGATTACAGGTTATTCAATGGGATATTTGCGGCGAAGAAGAAAAGGATAACACGGTGAAAGGTGCCGCGCAAAAAATTGCGGCCAAAATACATTCCGGCTCCATTGTCTTGCTCCACGCCAACCTCGTTCCCCATGGTACCGCCACCCTGACGGCGCAACTGGTGCCTTTGCTGCAGTCACAAGGCTATACCTTGGTAAACGTAAGCGAATTGTTACAAGCAGGTACGGCGGTGCGTGTGCAGGAAGGATACTTCAATCGGCTAGGCGATAATCTCTCATGTGATACCCGTTTTGGAAAGGACGGTACAGGCGCACTTCACAAGCAATAAACACGAGAGATTATACAATATTGACTTTTATTTGCCTTCGTTTATCATACACAGAATCTCCTTCATAGGGGGAACAGTTTTTCTGTAAGGTACTACATGCGTGCACTTCTCCACTTGCTATGCCTAAGCGCATGGCGGCTGCCTGTTGTAGCCTTCACCAAACACCTTTTTTTCGTGCGGCCTCTGTGCAAGTTTTTTACAGTTTTCACGCTGACTTATATTTTTATTTTCAGCCCCGTGCTGACAACAAAGAGCCTTGCCGAGGAAAACAGTACACAGGCGGCTCCGGCCCCTGAGAGCACCAAAACGGCTCCGCCCCCCCCAAGCAATGTCAGCCCCACGCCCAAGCGTATACAATTATTCGGCACAGTAGAGTTTAAAGGAAATTTAAAAACGCTGACCCAATGGCTCAACGTCATGAAAGAGCACAAAAAACATCCAATTTTTATACATGGAAGCAAACTTAATGCCACGGTGCTTTGGGACAACTGGAAGGTTGCTCTTGAAAAAATGCCCCCCTTTGAGCGTATCAAAGCCGTAAACAGTTTTTGGAATAAATGGCCCTACCGTCAGGATAAAGATGTGTACGGCAAGGAAGACTATTGGGCCGCACCGTATTTATTTCGTAAAAATTCTGGAGACTGTGAAGATTATTGTATCGCAAAATATTTTACCTTACGCGAGGTCGGTTTCACCTCCGAGCAAATGCGGATTGTGATTGTGATGGAAAAAATCCGCAATATTCCCCATGCCATAGTCGTTGTGTATATAAACAACGATGCTTATATCCTCGACAACCTGACCAATAGTGTTCTTTCGCACACCAAAAGCCGCAACTATGCCCCACAATATTCTGTAAATGAACAATTTAGATGGGCCCATGTCCGCCCCAAAACACCACAATAACCCTCTATACCTGTTATGACACCGATGCTGGAGAAGCCATGAGCGCAACGACTGATACCTCACTACAACCGCGTTTTCAAAAGCGATTTTTGATTCCTATCGCCTGTTTGGCGCTTATATGTGTACTTTTTATCGCTTACAGCCTGTGCGCCGGACAATATTCGATTAAAAAGAAAGAAATGCTTTCTGCCCAAGAAAACGCATTAAATGTGTGGATACAAGGCACGGTTGAGGCTGTTTCCCTATGGTCTTCCGCGCTGGAAACGCAAGCAAAACGCCTAAGTTCTTCAGACATGTACCGCCTGTTTGCAACGGAAATAAGCCAATTAGATGCCAAAACTGCCGCCACTATCAGTGAAGCGGACACAAGCACGCTCGGTCTTTCCGAAGATGCGTCCATGTTGGTGGAGCAAGTTCCGCTGATGCGTAATGTGATGCTTGATTTTATGAATTATAACGGACTATTGGATATCCGTATTGCGAACAGCACCGGGCAAACGCTTGTTTCCGCCTTGGCGCGCCCCACCCCGCTCACCGATGCCCAACTCAATCTTTTACAGCTCTCCCTAAAAAAACAGAAACTTGTTTTTGCCCCCATTCGCACCTCCCCTTCCGGCCTATGCTTAGATTATGCTGATCCGGTTTTTTCTATCAGTGATAATGACGTAAACACCAGAGCCGTTGCGTCTGTGCTGATAACCACCCCCATTACGGGACAAATCGCGCAATTTCTCGCGCGCAGTTTTCATAAAGGGGACAGCCCCCAGCCCTACATTGTCCAAAAAACAGGCGACGGGTTTGAATGTCTTGTCTTACACTCCCCTAGCCCCCTGCCGCTCGACACGAAAACCTTTGTTCCCAATGCTTCAGGCAATCTTTCTTTCGGGCTTCGGCACTCCCTCAGCAGCGACCAGCAGGTCTATTCGGTGGGGGTAAAAGTACCGGAGCTGAACTGGTGGGTTGTGCTAGAAATTCCCGCCGTTGACGTGCAGAAAAAGCTGGATTCCGAAGCCCTGCAAATTTATGGCCTTGGTTTTCTTGCCACTATCGGTTTCATTCTGTTTTTAGCCCTCCTCTGGTGGGTCATCATCGGGCGTCAACAACGTGCCATTGCCGAGCGTTTTCAAAATTTATACACTGTCATTCAACGTCAAAAGTGCCTTTTGGACAGCATTAATACGTCCATAGGCACAGGCTTACTCATGTCTACCACCACTGGAGACGTTCTCGCCTGCAATCCGGCCTTTGCCGAGATTGTCCATAGTACGGAAGACAATGTTGTCGGCTCCGCACTGTGTACGCTCTTTGAGCCTGCCTTTGCAATACATTTACTCCAACAAATACAAAATGTTGCAGACAGTAACACCACAGCTTTCTTTGAAAAAGCCATTACGGCTTCCCAAGATGAACGCCTGTTCCGTGTTACCCTGTATCCTTTCAGTGATTCCACAGAAAACCAACAAGACAAGAACTCCGGTGCTGTGGCCTTATTTCAAGATATTACAGAATTCCGCCGCAATAGCGAAAAACGCCGTCAACAACAAGCCAGCACCATCAACGCGCTGGTGCAAGCGGTGGAAGGTGTAGACCCCTATTTGGCCGGACATTCGCATATGATGGGAAATCTCGTCACACTCATGGGCAAACAATTGGGACTTCCCGAACTGGACGTGAATACCCTACGCACAGCGGCGAACCTTTCGCAGATTGGCCGCTTATTTGTCCCCCGGGAATTATTCAGTAAAACAGACAAGCTCACCACCGCAGACCAAGAGGAACTGATGCGGGTGCCAGAACATGCCTTTAATGTGCTGCGTAATATCGATTTTGGTATGCCTGTCCCCCAAGCCATTTACCAGATGCACGAATATATGGA
>JAVVPD010000046.1:0-14792 GCA_036655975.1 Desulfovibrionaceae bacterium
CTTTACGTGAAAAATGACGCACTTTACGCAAGGCAATGGCAACATTTTCCACCGCAGTGAGATGATCAAAGAGATTAAAATCCTGAAATATCATACCGACTTGTGCTCTAAAAGCACACAATTCACGCTTGTCTTGGGCATTCAGGCGAATCCCTTCCAAAAAAATCTCTCCGGCATCAGGCGGAATCAAATGATTGATACATTGCAGCAAGGTACTTTTGCCCGCACCGGAAGGGCCGATCAGGACTTTTAATTCGCCGCGCTCCACTTCCAGTGAACAACCTTGCAGTATTTTTCGACCGCCAAGAGTCTTGGAAATGTCACACACGCGCAATACGGCATCGGAGCAAGTGGTCATGAGTCTTCCCTGTCAAACAGATTTCTAAGACATTAACCCATGACCGAATAACCGGGAACATGAGCTTTCTTTTCCAGATGGCGCAGCAACTTAACGCCCACGAGGGTAATAATAAAATACAAAACACCAGCGGTGGCGAACAGCGCCAAATGCTCATGGGTACGCGAAGCCACAAAATGGGTGCGGGCCATAATCTCTTGCGTCCCGAGCACAAAACAGATGGCAGAATCCTTGAGCAGAATGGAAAATTCGTTGGCCCAGCCGGGAATGGACAAGCGCAAAGCCTGCGGTAAAATAATGGTACAGATGGCGTCTCTATCGCTCATGCCCAAAGCTCGGGCGGCCTTTAACTGTCCTTGCGGTAAAGACAGTATAGCCCCACGAAAAATTTGGGACTGATACGCCGCGCTGGTCAGCCCCAGCACAATGCAACTGGCGGTGAAGGCTTCCATCCGCAAGCCCATAGAAACGAACAGGCCGAAATAAAACAAAAAAAGCAACACCAAAATGGGCACACCCCGAAAAAACCACACGTACAGCCACACCAGCCGCCGCATCAGAGAACCGCCGTAGACCTGCCCCACGGCCATAGGAACGCCCATGCATAAACCCATGGCAAGTGCGATGACCACCGCGCTGATAGTCACAAAACTGCCGCCCAATATATAGGGAAGCGCATTCCAAATAACGGTCAGATGTTCCATACCCACACACATACAGCCCGCAGGCGGCGCGCCTTAGCAAGGCCGCCGACACTGCGAACTGTCAATAACAAATTATTTATTCAGATATTTGGCTTGCAGCTCTTTCCAATAGGGATCGGCCATCAGCAATTTATAGCCTTCATCCACCAACTGACGCAATTCTTTATCACCCTTGCGTAGGGCCACACCAAATTCGTCGGGAATACCGTGCACACCCGCTTTTTTCACCGCTCGGCCCTTACTGATGGAATCCTCGGCGGGAAGCGCGTCCATAAGGGCGGCATCAAGACGACCGTTGATCATGTCTTCCACCACCAGCGGCGCGGATTCATAAAAACGCAATTCAAAAGGATAGTTCTTTTCTTTTTGCTCCTGCTGAATAGCGTCCGCTTCAGAGGTGCCGCGCTGTACGCCTAACTTAATCTTTTTGCTCAAAATATCCGCAGGGGTCAGGGAAGAATTTTGCGGCACAATAAACACGCGCACCACAGACCAGTAAGGATTAGAAAATTCTGCCATTTGCTTGCGCTTGTCGGTAATGCTCATGCCTGAGCATATCATATCAACCTGCCGCGCCAGTAGAGCCGGAATGATTCCGTCCCACGCCACGGGTTTATGGCTGATCCCAAAATTCATTTTTTTGGCAATCCAGTTCATGGCATCCACGTCAAAGCCTGCTGGCTGCCCCGTCTTTTCGTCAATATAGGCAAAAGGGGGATAATTGGCATCAATACCATTCACATAGTTTTTGGCCTGCGCCAGCGCTGTGGTGGCAAAGGTCATAGCGATCAAAGCAGTGATACACAGAATTTTTTTCATACCGGCAAGTCCTCCGCTTTATTTAAGTGTAAGCACAATATTTATATCTATCAAAATACAGCTTTGGGCGCAAGGATTTCCCGCACACCACGTAAGCCCTGCCCCGCTCATAAATTCTGCTTTGTAACTGTTTATAAATATTTTTTAATTAATTTTATTATTTTAATCTAATTAATTAAAGTAATTACTGTAAAATTATACTATTATAATTTTTAATTAATATTATTTTAAAATTAATTGTTGACTTCCTAGGGAGAGCCGAGGTAGTTTTTTGCATCTGGAAGTGCTGACGCAAAAGCCGCTACGGACTAAAGAGGTATACCCTGCACATTCGATGAAAATTTGCGCTGAACGGACGGATTATGACTCTATTAACATTCTTCAAAGGAAAATTCCATGCGAATGTCATTAGTCAAATTGTTTGTCGCCACGCTGTCACTTGTAACCATTCTTGGCTTTTCACCGCAGGCTTTTGCCGCCTATCCTAAAAAAACCATCACTATCGTTGTTCCATTTGCGCCCGGTGGGCAAGCAGATATTTGTGCCCGCATGCTGGCCCAAGCACTGCAGCCTTACTTTCCTAAAATAGCCATTACGAATATGGGCAGTGCCAATGGCACCACCGGTGCTGCCTATGTGGCGGCGGCAAAGCCAGACGGTTATACCTTACTGCTTGCATGGTTACCTTCTGTTGCCATTGCACCAGCCATCATGTCTGACATTCCGTATTCTTGGGACAGTTTTGATTATCTTGGCTTAATCCAACGCCACTCCTTTGTCCTTGTGGGCAATACCAAGCACCCCATTCAAAACTTTGAAGCATTACGCACCGCCCTCAAAGCAGGCGAAAAAAATATACGCTTCGCCACTGCGGGCTTCGGTACCCTCAACTACCTAGCCCCGCTCCTCATGCTGGAGGAACTGGGCTTGCCCGAAGATGCTGTAAAATTCATTCCCTTCAAGGGGGCCGCTCCCGCAGCTCCGGCAGTCATGGGGGGGCACATGGATTTTCTTTGGCAAGGCTTGGCGCCTTTGACAGGGGCTCTCCAAGGCAAACAGCTCACCTGTCTGGCCATAACCTCTTCTGAGCGTGACCCAGCCATACCCGCTTGTCCAACGGTGCGTGAACTTGGCCTCCCCAATATGGAAAGCATTGTGTCGTGGGGGGCTATGGCTGGCCCTAAGGGATTGCCACAGGAGGTTATAAACGCTTGGGCTGCGGCCCTTGAAAAAGTCAAGCAAGACCCCGCTTGGAACGCCGCTTTAACCAAAAGTGGAGCGCAACCCGCAATTATGACGCCTACAGAAACACGGGCCTATGTAAAAAGTCAGTTTGAACTTTTTGGTAAAACCAAAACAGAATAAAAATAGCATAGAAACCAATACTACCATAGGGATCAGACATGCCAACACCACCCAACATCCTCTTGATTATGGCTGACCAATTGACGGGAGCCGCCATGCCTATGAATGGACGCACGGCGGTTAAAACACCACATTTGAGTGCATTGGCCCATGAGGGCGTCAATTTCAGCAATGCCTATTGCAATAACCCCATATGCGCCCCTTCCAGAGCCTCCATGCTCACAGGCCTGCTGGCTTCGCGCATTGGGGCATACGATAATGGCGCTTCTTTTTCGCCAGAAGTCCCTACACTGGCGCATTACCTTGACGCACAGGGCTATTCGACCACCCTATCCGGAAAAATGCACTTTGTCGGGCCGGATCAATTACACGGCTATCAGGAAAGGTTGACCACCGATATTTACCCCTCAGACTACGGCTGGACTGCGGACTGGACAGTGCAAGACCCCCCGTATGCGCCCTCGGTCATGTCGTTGCGCGGCGTTGTAGAGGCGGGCGTGTGTGTGCGCTCCATGCAGGTTGACCATGATGAAGAAGTAACAGCCACAACCGTGCAAAAAATCTATGACCTAGCCCGCAGTGCGGAAAAAAAACCGTTTTTCATCACCGCCAGTCTCACCCACCCGCACAATCCGTACACGGTTCCTCAAGAATTCTATGACCTCTACACGGATGAAGAAATTGACATGCCCACGTTTGGCCCTCTTCCTCTAGAAGAACGTGACCCGTGGAGCAAACGTTTCTATTACCTGATTCGGGCTGACGAACACGATGTTTCACCCGAAAATGTCCGCAAGGCACGGCGCGCGTATTATGCTACGGTAAGCTACATTGATGACTGTGTGGGCCGCATGTTGACCGCTCTAAAAAAAGCGGGCTTGGACAACAACACCATCATCATCTTTACCTCAGACCACGGGGACATGCTGGGAGAACGCGGATTATGGTATAAATTCAACCCATTTGAGTGGTCTATTCGTGTTCCCATGATTATTCGAACACCAGATTGCCGCACAGCCGCTTCTGTCAGCACGCCTGTTTCCTTACTCGACCTTACCCCTACTCTGCTTGACTACGCGCAAAAACTGGGCAGCCCTTCGCATACAGAAGCCTTTGACGGACAGACCTTGCGGCCCCTCCTGACTGGGAAAGGAAGCCAAGAACACGCTGAAATTCATATTGAATTTACGGCAGAAGGTGTGTACGCGCCAGCATGTATTTTGCTTAACGAGCAATATAAATATATTTATTGCGAAACAGACCCCCCCATGATGTTTGATCTAAAAAATGACCCACACGAGCGTACCAATATTGCGGGTCAAAAAGCTTTTGAACAGGTAGAGCGGGGTTTTGTAACGCGCCTCCACGAAATATGGGATATACACCAACTCCGCGACACCATATTGACCAGTCAGTCTCGCCGTCTATTTTTACAGCGCCAAGTGCTGCTGACCGCCGAACATCCCCAGTGGGATTATCAAGTCAGAAAAGACGCAAGCCAGCAGTATGTACGGAGTAAAAAAGACCCCAGCACGGCCATGACAAAAAGTCGGGCGCGCTTGCCGTATATACCGCCAACCCCGCCGGATCATCCACGCCCGGATCATCCAAGCCCAGATTATTCAAGCCCAGATTATTCAAGCAAAGAACGATAATGGCAAAACACCTGCCTGAGGACATTCTAAAGCCCTCAGGCAGGCACATTCCGCGAACTCGTCCCCCTTGCTCTGCACCCTATCCTGCAGGAGAAAAGCTCATGCAAACACGACGACAAGCCGAATTTTTCTGGAGCGGGCTACTGCTTTTTTTATCAGCTATTGGGCTGCTATGGCTCATTCCAGACTATATTCACATGCCTCAAAAACTGCAAAACCCCTACCTTTCCCCCAGACTCTGGCCGACAATTATTTTTTATTCTTTTGGTGCGCTGGGTCTGTGTATGTTCATTAAAGTCCTTCTTGCCCTCTATAAAGAAAAAAACACTGGGCCTAGTGCCGTACAAGACGGCGTTTCCCGCCGAGAAATGACACGACAAAGCCTGTCGGTACTCACCGCATTGAGCTGCATGGGATTCAGCCTTGTGTTGATCGAACCGCTGGGCATGCCCTTATCCGTCACGCTCTGCCTCGTGGCCTTGCTCTGCCTTTCTGGCAAAAAATCGTCGCCTATGGGTGTTGTGTGCCTGCTTGCGCTTCCGCTCTGTCTGTATCTGTTTTTTCTTTATGTTGCCGATGTTTCAATTCCCTTGGGCATCTTGGGATAACAGGAGGACACATGTTAGACACACTTATCGCATCTTGTGGACTATTGTTGAGTATTAGTAACTTCATTGCCCTTTTTGCGGGTGTCGTTATCGGTTTGATTGTTGGGGCAATACCCGGCATGACAGTGGTCATGGCGGTGGCCTTGGCCCTCCCCTTCACCTTTGGGATGCCCCCCTTAACCAGCCTGTTGCTCCTGATAGGCATTTATAAGGGAGGAATATACGGCGGCTCAATCACCGCTATCACCATAAAAACCCCAGGAACTGCTGCCGCCGCCTGCACCGTCCTTGACGGTTACGCCCTTACCCAAAAAGGGCAGTCACGCAAGGCACTAGACATGGCACTCTACGCCTCCATTGCCGCCGATGTTATCTCTAATCTTTCACTTATCCTGTTTACAGGGCTACTAGCCTCGCTGGCCCTTGATTTTGGTCCACCAGAATATTTCACCTTGGGCGTCTTCGCCTTAACCATCATCGCAGGGGTATCCGGCAGTCACCTGCTCAACGGCGTAAGCGCCGCCATGCTGGGTTTGCTGTTTGCCACGGTTGGTCTTGATTTGTTATACGGGCAACCCCGCTTAACCTTTAATAGACATGAACTGTTTAGTGGACTGAGTTTTGTCCCTATGCTGATAGGATTATTTGCATTACCAGAAATAATTGGCTATTACGCTGAAACCCAATCGGCAAAAAAAATACCTGTCCTCTCCCAAGCCCAGGGAGAACCTTTACGCTTTAAAGAATTTATCAAATATTGGCGCACTATCCTGCGCGGCTCTATCATTGGAGTAATCATTGGGGCTATTCCGGGGCTTGGGGCCACACCTTCGTCTTTTCTTTCGTACAGTGAGGCCCGAAGAAAATCAGCACACCCCGAGCGTTTTGGCACCGGTGAACTTGAAGGCGTTGCCGCAGCCGAATCAGGCAACAACGGCGTAGCCGGATCCACGTTAATCCCCCTTTTATCGCTAGGTATTCCTGGTGATGTTGTCACGGCAATTCTGCTTGGGGCATTCATGATCCACGACCTCAAGCCCGGCCCCTTATTATTTCAAGAAAATCTAGATATCGTCTACGCGCTGTTTTTAGGCATTCTCGCATCCTCGCCTTTTTTGTTCATCAGCGGAAAAATAGCTATCCGCATTTTTAGCAAAATTACCGAAGTGCCCCGTCAAATATTATTCCCGGGGGTATTCGCTTTTTGTCTTTACGGTACCTACGCTGTAAATAGCTCCATATTTGATGTCGCCATCATGCTTGGCATGGGTATTCTTGGCTATATCATGCGCCTGTGCTCCGTGCCTCCAGCCCCCTTTGTTATTGCCTTCATTCTAGGCCCGATGGTGGAGGACGGATTTAGGCAATCAATGATCACCTCTGATAATGATCCGACAATATTCTTCTCCAGTCCCATAACCATAATTTTTTGGCTTTTAACGCTAGCCAGTATCGTCTTTTCATGGAAGCAATCCAAGGCATTAAAAAATGTATGAGGGCCCCCTGCCCTCAATCTCCGGCTCGCAGAAAAACTGTGCACATTAACAGCAACAGCGCCTTCCGCATCTTGTTTTCTGCGGGCCAAACCTAGGGCTTGTTTTTAGCATTCCTTATTCGTATACTGCGACCAGCCGCCGATGTTCTGCATTCGCGGCCCACATCTATGCTAATGAGGTATCCATGTTTCAATCACTGGGAGCATGCGCTTTTGCGGTGCCCACCCCTGTCTTTCTGGTGGGAAGCTACGATTCGGCAGGCAAAGCCAACATCATGACGGCGGCGTGGGGCGGCATATGCGCCTCGCAACCCCCCTGCCTGAGTGTTTCCATCGCCAAAGCCCGCTGGACACATGCGGCTATCCAATCCCGCAACGCCTTCACCGTAAGTATCCCCTCCCGCGACCAAGTAGCGCAGGCGGATTTTGCCGGTATGTATTCCGGGCGCAGTGAAGACAAATTCGCCACGCTGGGGTTTACACCTACGGCTGCAGAGCATGTGGACGCACCCTATGTGGCCGAATGTCCTGTGGTTATCGAACTACGCCTTACCCATAGCCTTGAACTGGGATCGCACACCCAGTTTATTGGGGAAATCATGGACGTAAAAGTACACGCCCACTGCTTAGACGCGAAAGGCACCCCCCTACTCAACCGGATCGACCCCCTTCTTTTTATCCCGCAGGCGCGCCAATATTGGAGTGTGGGAAATCTCGTAGCGCGGGCTCTTTCAGTGGGGCGCAGTGTAGACAAAAAAGCCCTTATAGGTGACAGCCCACACCGCTGATAGGCCTTTTTCAAAATATTCGTCTGCTCATGATTGCTTTTGTACCTCTACTAGGGTAAGTTTACGACATGCAGCGCCATTCATTTTTCTGTCACATATGTTCGTATATAGGCATACGACCACAAATGGCGCTTCTATTCAGTGCGGATGTGCTCATTCTGTTCACAGCAAGTTTATTGGCCTACCTCTTACGCACTCTCCACAGTCCCATTAGCTTCCATGCCTACAAAGAAATTTTTTCGCTGCTCCTGCTGGGGCCGCTTTTCTATTGGATCTCAGGGGCGTATCAAAGCATCGCCCTTCCCCCACATCGAGAAATAAAACAATTGTCACTGGCGACCAGCCTCACCTTTCTGGTTATTTTAGCCGTGCTGTTCACCACCAAATCCGCGGACGCGTATTCGCGGCTTGTCCTCATGGGGGCGTGGGGAATCAGCATCTTCGCGCTACCGCTTATGCGCGGCTACGTGCGCCGTCGCTTTGCCCGCACTTCATGGTGGGGCAGGCCACTCGTCATTTGTGGGCAAGGCCCTTTGGTGGAAGATATTTGGAAAAGTCTTGCCAACACCCCCGAGCGCGGCGTTTGCCCCGTCGAAATTTTGGTTATCCACGACAATGACCCTCTGCAAAGCCAAAAACTTGCCGCATGCGCCAAACGCTATTACCAACCCTTAATTTTGCTGAGTCCCCCTGAAAACAATAAAGCCATTGCCGTTAGCTTAATAGCCGATGCGGGCCGCGCTTTCAACGGCGTTTTACTCAGCCCTTTATACACCCCCTCTGACGCGCGACTGTGGGTAAGCCCCCGTGATCTGGGCACCGTGGTGGGCCTGCTCGTACGCCAGAACTTATTGGATAACAGACGATTGTGTGTCAAACGCCTGAGCGACATTGTGCTCTCGCTGCTGGGCAGCCTTATCACCGTCCCCCTAGGGGGGATCATTGCCCTGTGCATCCGTTGTGACAGCTCAGGCCCCGTATTATATACCCAAAAACGTATAGGCCAACACGGTAAAACCATCACGGTATACAAGTTTCGCACCATGGTCGCCAATGCCGATGCGGTACTGCACGAGTACCTTGCCCACAATCCCGACCTTGCCGACGAATGGAAAACGGACAGAAAACTCCGGCAGGATCCTCGGCTAACCAAAGTGGGCCGCTTTTTGCGTAAAACGAGCTTAGACGAATTACCCCAATTATGGAACGTGCTTACCGGCAGTATGAGCCTTGTGGGCCCCCGCCCTATCGTTGAGGCCGAAATAAAAAATTACGGCCCCATCTTCGAAGAATATTGCATGGTTAAACCCGGCATTACCGGGATGTGGCAAATTTCAGGTCGTAACAATACCAGCTATGAAGAGCGCGTGCGCCTTGACCATTATTATGTAAGTAATTGGTCAGTATGGATGGACTTGTGGATTTTAGCCCGCACCGTGCCCGTGGTGATCATGGGCTACGGCGCGTACTAAAACAGTTCACGCAGCACGGGCTCACGCTTGCTGTTCTTCCAGTGCCTGCAGGCCAGCCCAAGCCGCCCCCCACAAACCGCTCCCCGCATTAGTATTCAAAAATACCGGTATAGACCGCAAAAAACTCCCAAAATTCTGTGAATCATAAAAAGCCTCCGCAAAAGCTGGGCATTGCACCAGAACGGGATTTTTCATGGCAACCCCCCCCGTAATGTACAAGCCCCCCGTGCACAGGGTCGTCAAAACCCACTGTCGGCACATACGCCCCAAAAAAGTGGAAAAATACACGCATGTGTCAGAATCACCGTGCAAATACCGCGCAGCAATGTCGTGCGCGTCCAAAATTTGCCCGTGTAAAAATTGGTGCAGCAGGCATAAGCCCCTACCGGAAAGTACAATATCTACTGTAGCATAGGGTACATGGCATGCCCGCAGTAAAAAATCTTCATACGCCCTTTCGGTTCGTCCACGCGGGCCACCACCGCTAAAAGGGAAAGGCGCATGCCCAGCTTCCGAGGCCAGCGCGATGGGCCTTCCGTGCGGCGCAGGATAGACCGCCGCCGCCCCCAAACCAGTACCCGCCCCAATAACAGCTCGCGGCAGAAGGGGTAAACCCGAGGGGCCTTGCGCGACCTGAGGCTTTTCTCCGGCAAATACGCACCGGGCTGCCTCCACGGCGGGGCTGCAGCAGGCCCACGCTTGGGCCACAAAATCGTTACACAATACGCGCGCCCGTGGCCCTTGTGCCGCAAAGTGGCTTAAATCTATTTCCAGCGCGGCATTACTCGTGCGGGCGCGCAGGGCACCTTGCAGCGGGCCGGCCACCGCCACCGCCAGCATGTCCATATCTTGCAGACGGCAAGGTAAAGGACATACCTGGGTGGCAAAGAGTTCAAGCAGGGCAGCGCTGTCGGGCACGTGTGCCGTAGGCAGACTATAGCTATTTTGTAGTAGCAAAGAGTGAGAAGAGCCTGTAAAGTATGCCAGACGGCAATGCGTACCGCCGATATCCGCAGCGAGAATATGATACATGCGTATTTCCTCAAAAAAAATGTTGGTGCTACTTAGCCTAGGGTTTCCAGCCCATAGGCGCAAGCCCTCGCGCCCTACCCAAAAAATAAATGTGATTTCTCCTGCCAAGGCTACAGCATTTTCTTGACATACATACCCATTGACAGGTAAAAAGTGCGGTTTACGAGGATAACAATGCAGAACTTTCATGTATCGATCAACGACCTCCCCCCCAGCGGACTCGCCCTAACCTTGGACGACCCTCAAGTATGGGAAGGCCCTCTGGCGGAATTTCATATGGAATGCCGCGTAGTAAGCCCACTACAGGCCCAAGTGTATCTTCTGCCCGCCGAGAGCGGCTGCTTGGTACGGGGCACCCTCAAGGGCGTTGTGGCCTTACCGTGTGATCGCTGCGCGGAAGATGCCTTGATCACCCTTGACAATAGTTTTGAAACCTTTGAATGTCTTCCTGACGGAATTCCTCTCGTCAACGAAGACGGCGAAGCAGACGAGGATGAGGGCGACGCGCCGGACGAAGGCAGCCATATTTATGTGGAGAAAAACGTCCCCATGCTCGACCTTGCCGCCTTGTGCTGGGAAGAATTTGCATTGGCCCTGCCCGTCAAGCCCCTGTGCCGTGACGATTGCAAGGGCCTGTGCGCCACCTGCGGTGCCAATCTTAATGAGGGCCCCTGTGGTTGTGTACATGACGAAGGCGATCCGCGCTTGGCTATTTTACGTAAGCTGAAGTTACAAAAACCTGCGAAATAATTTCGCGGGGAAAAGGAGAATACACCATGGCTGTTCAACAAAACAAAAAGTCCCATTCCAAAAAGGGTATGCGCCGCTCTCACGACCGTGTAGCCATCCCCACCATTGTTTATTGCACCTGCGGTCAGCCCAATCTGCCCCATTCGGTCTGTGCAAGCTGCGGTACCTACAAAGGGCGTCAGGTTCTTCCCGTTAAAACTGAAGAAGAATAGTGGGCATTACACCCATCATCGCTGTGGACGCCATGGGAGGGGACTTCGGCCCCTCTGTGGTGGTGCCGGGTGCCATAGAGGCAGCCAAAAGGCATGCTATCCATATTCTCCTTGTGGGGGATACTCCCAAGGTGGAGGTGGAGCTTGCCAAGCTGTCTCTTGACGGTGTTCAGTGCGAAATTGTTCACGCCCCTGATGTGGTGTATATGAATGAAAAACCCTCGGATATTCTGCGCCGTAAAAAGCATTCGTCCATTCAGGTGGCTTGCCGCTTGGTCAAGGACGGCATTGCCCACGGTGTTGTCAGTGCTGGACATTCTGGGGCCACAGTGGCTTGTGGAATGTTCATCATTGGTCGTATTCAAGGGGTAGAGCGCCCAGCGCTGGCAACCCTTATGCCCACGGAAAAAAATCCCGTTGTGGTTCTGGATGTGGGTGCCAATGTTGATTGCCGCCCCTACCACCTGTTCCAATTCGGCCTCATGGGCGACGCCTTTGCCCGTGATTTGCTGGGCTATCCTTCACCACGGGTCAGCCTGCTCAGCATCGGCGAAGAAGAAGGTAAGGGGAACAGTCAGGTGAAAGAAGCCTACGAATTATTGAAGATGGCCCAGAATCTCAATTTTGTCGGCAATGCAGAAGGGCGAGATGTTTTTACGGGCGATATGGACGTTGTTATCTGCGATGGCTTCGTCGGCAATGTGGTGGTAAAAATGAGCGAAGGCCTGTCCAGTTCGCTGATGCGTATGCTCAAACGCATGCTGTTTTCCGGTATTATGCCGCGTATCGGCGCTCTCCTTGCCAAGGGAGCCTTTCGTCGTTTCGCGCACACGGTTGACTACGCCGAATACGGCGGCGCGCCCCTACTGGGCTTACAGAATTTGGCTATTGTCTGCCACGGGCGTTCCAACGCCAAGGCCATCTACAATGCCGTCAAAATGGGGGCCACCTATGTGACCAAGGGAACAAATTCGCGTTTGACCGAAACCATCATTGCGAATGAAGAACTCACCCGTTTTAGCCGCGCCATTTAACTGTATTTTTTGCTCCAGCACATGTATCCCCAACGCGCAACGCACGGTACAATTGCCATGAAAACATCTTGTCATATCCTCGGCATGGGTACCTATGTACCCTCCCGCATTCTGACCAACGCAGATATTGCCACCTTTGTGGAAACCACCAATGAGTGGATCACCAGTCGCACCGGCATCAGTCAACGCCATGTACTCGCCGAAGGCGAAAACACTTCGGACGCGGGCTTGGCTGCGGCCCAGGCGGCGCTTGCAGAATCTGGTTTACAGGCGAGCGACCTCACGCATGTTTTTGTCGCAACCTGCACCCCAGACGCCCTGTGCCCCTCGGTGGCCTGTATTGTGGCGGGTAAGCTTGGGTGCGGCCCGGTTATGGCTTTGGACTTCAACGCTGCCTGTTCCGGTTTTCTCTACGGTCTGTCCTTGGTACAGGGCATTATCAGCGCCCAGCCGCACGCAAAAATTTTGCTGCTGTGCGCGGAAGGTCTCACCCGCCGCGTCAATTGGCAAGACCGCGCCACCTGCGTGCTCTTCGGCGACGGTGCGGGGGCCGTGGTCATCAGTGGCGACAAGACCCATAGTAAAGGCCTTCTTGAAGATGTCGCCTGCGCCAGTGATGGTACTCTCCAGCATTTGATCACCATCGGCGGCGGCACGGCAAAAAGCTATAAACCCGGTGATCCCGTCACCGAAGATTTTTTTGTGCAAATGCAAGGGCGTGAAGTATTTAAGCATGCGGTACGCAACATGACCGCTGTATGCCTTGACCTACTCAAAAAAAATACGCTATCTATTGCCGATGTGGACTTGTTGGTTCCGCATCAGGCTAACATGCGTATTATTGAAGCGGTGGGCTCACGCTTGGAAATTGCCCCAGATCATGTGTTTACCAATGTGCAAAACTACGGCAACACCTCTTCTGCTTCCGTGCCTATCGCCTTGGTGGATGCCCGCGCTCAAGGACGAATCGGCACAGGCTCTCTGGTATTAATGACGTCCTTTGGTTCCGGTTTGACGTGGGGAGCAGCCTTAATCCGTTTTTAGTGCACCTAGGGGTCTCTTGAATTTATCTGCTAACTACGTTACGAGTGTGCCTCAATTTGTGAAAGTGGCACTTCACGGCAAAAGCCTCGTATGGGAAAGGGAATTCTATGGACGCTACAGCAACCAGCTCTCCAATTTTAGCTCTGGTCACCGGAGCTTCACGCGGCATTGGCAAAGCCATTGCACACACCCTCGCCCGCGAGGGTTTTGAAGTCTTACTCACCTATGTGAGCAAGGCCGACGAAGCCCACGCTGTGGTGGCGGATATTGCCGCCACGGGCGGAAAAGCCCGCGCTTTCCGCTTGGATGTTACCGACAGTGAGGCTGTAACGGCCTTTTTCAACACCGAAATTAAAGATAAAGGCCTGTTGCAGGTGCTCGTCAACAATGCGGGGATCACCAAGGACGGCTTTATGATCCGCATGAAGGATGAAGACTTTGACAAAGTGATCAATACCAATCTGCGCGGCGCTTTTGTGTGCCTGCGCGAGGCTGCAAAAATTATGAGCCGCCAACGTCAGGGGCGGATCATTAACATCACTTCGGTGGTGGGACAAATGGGCAATGCGGGGCAAAGCAATTATTGCGCGGCTAAAGCTGGGCTTATCGGGCTCACCAAGGCTGCGGCCAAAGAATTGGCCGGACGCAATATTACTGTCAACGCGGTGGCCCCCGGTTTTATTGAAACAGACATGACGGCCACTCTGCCCGAAAGCATACGTACAAGTTATGAAGAAGCCATTCCCTTGAAAAGATTAGGAAAGGTGGACGACATAGCCGAGGCCGTGGCTTTTTTGGCTTCGCCCAAGGCGTCATATATTACAGGTCAGGTACTGGCTGTGAACGGCGGCATGTACTGCTAATTCGCACAGGCTAAGGCGGATGTATGTTCACCGCCGTAAAAAAAAGCGTAGCATTCCGCGAAGGGTCGTTCCCTTTGCTCGACACTTTACGCATTACACACTTACAGGAGGATACCATGTCCGTAGCAGAAAAAGTTAACAAAATCATAGTGGATCAATTGGGCGTGAGCGCAGACGAAGTCAAGCCTGAAGCTTCCTTTGTGGAAGATCTTGGCGCAGACTCCCTTGACCTCACCGAGCTTATCATGGCTATGGAAGAAGAATTTGATATCGAAATTGCTGATGACGATGCCCAAAAACTGCTGAAAGTGCAGGACGCCATCACCTACATCGAAAAAGCACAAAAGTAGCACTCGGGGGAAGGCTTGCCTTCCCCCCCCTTCCCCATAGTAAAGCTGGTTATATATGCGATAACTAGTAGAAAGATGGGGGTTGGTCTGGGCTGAAGCCCAGTCTGTATCATACCAACTGCGCTTTGTTATAAGGAGCCAACGCATGAACCGTAAACGCGTTGTTATTACTGGCCTTTCTGCCGTGACACCTTTAGGCAACACCACATGCGCCACATGGGACAATCTTGTTGCTGGGCATTC
>JAVVPD010000046.1:14802-16541 GCA_036655975.1 Desulfovibrionaceae bacterium
GTTCCGGCATTGCGCCCATTACTCTTTTTGATACCACAGGATACGACGCGCGCATCGCTGGCGAAGTAAAAAATTTTACAGCGGAAGACTATGGTATTCCCCTAAAACAAGCCCGGCGTATGGACCGCTTTACCCAATTTGCGGTGGCTGCCGGCAATATGCTGGTGGAAGACGCAAAGCTGGTGATCACACCTGAAAATGCGTACCGCACAGGCGTTATCATGGGGATCGGCCTCGGGGGTTTGTCCACCATCGAAACATTCCACAGTAAATTGTTGAGCGCGGGGCCAAGCCGTATTTCTCCCTTCATGATTCCCATGCTTATTTCCAACATGGGGGCGGGCCAAATTTCTATTTTCACCGGTGCCAAAGGCCCCAATGTGGTCACCACCTCGGCTTGTGCTTCAGCCCTGCATGCCTTAGGCACGGCGTGGACCGAAATTCTTATGGGCCGTTGCGACTCTGTGATCACGGGGGGCGTGGAAGCTGTTATCACGCCCATGGGTTTATCAGGTTTTGCCGCGATGAAAGCCCTGTCCACCGCGCACAATGACGACCCCACCCAAGCCTCACGCCCCTTTGACAAAGACCGCGATGGTTTTGTCATCGGCGAAGGCGCGGGCATGCTGCTGCTGGAATCGCTGGATTCCGCGCTGGCTCGCGGCGCACATATTTATGGAGAAATTGTGGGCTACGGAGCAACGGGCGATGCCTATCACATGACGGCACCACCGGAATCGGGTGAGGGCATGGCTATGGCGATGAAAAACGCCCTGAACGATGCCTGCCTTGCCCCCGAAGCCATTGACCACATCAATGCCCACGCAACCTCTACCTATCTGAACGATGTGTGCGAAACGCGCGCCATTAAACGTGTTTTTGGCGCCCATGCCTATGACATCCGTATCACCGCCACCAAATCCATGACCGGGCATTTACTCGGCGCGGCGGGTGGCATTGAAAGCGTCTTCTCCGTGCTCACTCTGGAAAAGGGCATCATTCCCGGCACCATCAATTACCACACCCCCGACCCCGAATGCGATTTGGACTACACCGTCAACGGCTCGCAGCGTGTGCAGTGCCAATACGCCATGTGCAATTCTCTGGGTTTTGGCGGCACCAATGCCAGTATTATATTTAAGCGTTACATAGCCTAACACGTTAGTATAAAGGATATATTTGTCATGCAAGAACTTATGCTTCAGGATCCGGACATTGCCAAAGCCCTGTTTGCGGAATCCTTCCGCCAAATGGAAAAGCTGGAACTTATCGCCTCGGAAAATTTTGTTTCCACGGCGGTGCGGGAAATCCAAGGTTCCATTTTGACCCACAAATATGCAGAAGGCTATCCCGGCAAACGCTACTATGGCGGTTGTGAGTACGTAGACGTAGTGGAAAATCTTGCCATTGAAAGAGCCAAAAGCCTGTTTGGCTGCGGCTATGCCAATGTGCAACCTCACTCCGGCTCACAAGCCAATATGGCAGCCTATTTCGCGTGCCTGAAGCCCGGTGACACTATTCTTGGCATGGATTTATCCCACGGTGGGCACCTGACCCATGGCAGCCCCGTAAATTTTTCGGGAAAACTCTTTAATATTGTTTCCTACGGTGTAGATAAAGACAGCGGTCAAATCAATTATGACACCGTGGCAGCATTGGCCCGTAAAGCCAAACCCGCCGTCATCATGGCCGGAGCCAGCGCCTACCCCCGCATTTTGGACTTTGCCCGTTTCCGCGCG
>JAVVPD010000047.1:0-16405 GCA_036655975.1 Desulfovibrionaceae bacterium
GATAATATGCCCCATGGCATCACACACGAGGTGTTGAATCTGCGTGGGCTGTTCTAGAGAAGCCAGTGCATCATGGATGCTGTTCAATGACTGAAGGTGGGTTGTGAATAGCATAAATTACCTCGTTTTTTCTATCTTTTATATATAGATTTCTTGTTGTCAAGAATTGTTTATATATATTTTAGCTGCAAAAATATATAATAATTTATATTATTTGTCACGCATAATTATATACCCCCATTTTTCATATCTTTTTTTATTTCATTGCCTCCCCAAAAAAATATGTTTGGGGAAAAGTATTTTTGACGCGACAAAAAAAGCCTCTCCAGCATACTGAAGAGGCTTTTTATTCGTGATAAAGTATACTAATTAGCTATGTTGGCTTCTTCAAGCTTTTGGGGAGGGAGAAACGGCGTTGTTTTTTGATCTTGGTCACCCCGATAGGTTTCACCACTTGTCCTTCCAATTGCAGAGGCTTTTCAGATAATCCGAAAGGCAACCACTGGGTGACCGGCAGATCCATCCGCGCGAAGCCCTTGCCCGTAACATAGATGACCGGAATATTGCCCACGGCGGTTTCCGCCTGCAGCACTGTGGCATTGCTTGCGGGCATCATAGCGGCATGCAGGGGCCCTTGGGCTGGGCCGTCTGGCATAGGGGGCAGGGCTTGCGGGTCAGCCAATTGGGCCGCCGGCTCCACGGAGGTGTCCGGCAGTTTTTCCCCGTTGTCGGAGCGTAATAAAATTCGCAAAAAATCGTTACCCGTCTGGCCCACAAAAGTGACCATGGAGGTGCCGTCTTTATCCGTCAACAGGCTGACGGGCACGGTGCCCCCGTGAATACCAATATAGGTAACACGCGCCCCTGCGGGCATATTCACCCACGGGGAAGCGGGGCCTATATCCCGCGCCTCACGACCATAGACGCTGGCAGCACTGTGGACAGGGCTTACCGCGAAAACAGACAGAGCCGGAAGGCAAAGTCCGCACAAGATCGCGCTATACAAAACTTGAGAAAATTTCATGGGGGGAACCTTGGACAATTGCGGAAAGAGGTGTCGTCGAAAAAAAGCACATGCCAAAAAGGACATGGAAAAAGAGGATCTGCGTATACAGAGATGTAGGTATTCTGTGCAGCCCTGTCAAGCACTTTTATCGACCGGAAAAGAACGCTAAAATTATTATATTTTAGTCTGATAGAAAAATATATTTCCTGTTTTTGCCGAGGGGTCTTGCCTAGGGTTGTTTAGATTTAGCCGCCCCGCCCGTGGTGGCAGAACGCCTGCCGCGCTTGGTGGGCCCGTTATTGACACCGCTGGTGCCAGGGGAGACGACAGGCGGCTTGGGGGCGGGGGTCAAATTGGGGGGCGGGGGGATAGAGGGCAAATGCTGCCTGTCACCCAGCGTCTCCAAAAAGAAACGTGCCAGCAGGGTTTCAAGCTCATGGTGAATGTTCAGACGTTCTGCCTGACTCACGGAATTGCACAGTTCGGGCAAATCGCGCTGAAACGAAGGCGGGCATGCGGCCATGAGTGAGGCCGCATCGGCATTTTTGAGCGTGAAAAATTGCGGGGCTGTACTGAACAGCTCGCGCAACGCGTCTGCATGCCAAGGGGCACGGTTGATGGTGTCTTTGCCCGCGCTGATCAGCAGCAGAGGAGGATAAAAATATTTGAGGCTTGCCTTGCTAAAGAGCATGCCATAGGCCGGAGCCACGGCGGCCACGGCCTTGATGCGCTGATCGGCAAGGCTGACCTTGAGGGGCAGCTTCTCCAGCAGGGTACGCATACGGGCTGAGGCCCAAGGGGTGCAATAGGGATCGCCCTTACTCGCCTTGGCGCAATAGCCGGCCCAGCCCTCTTTGCTCAGCAGCGCCCCGCCCATAAGCAGGGCCGTGCTTCCCCCCGTGCCGAAGCCCACTATGCCAATGCGGTCGGGGTCGATGTGCTGCATGGTTTCGGGATGGCGCAGCACCGTATCCAAGGTGGCTTTCATTTGGATGACCCTTTGGGTCAATTGGCGTAAGGTGAACAAATTTTGCATATTATTGGTATTGTCACCGTGGTGGGTGGGGGCCACAACCACAAAACCGCTGCGGGCTAAAAAGACCGCAAGGTCGTGGTGGGAAAAACGCCCCCCTGGGGAATCGTGGGACAAGAGGAGCAGGGGAAAGCGGCCCACGGCTTCTTTACCGTTGCGCGAGGCCAGAATTTTCCACGGATTATAGTTGACCACGGTGGGCTTACGCACGGAGGGGTACCACACGTTGATATTCAAACGTACGTTATTTTCAGGCAGCCAAATACCCAGCGTTTTGATGCCGGGATACAGGTTTTCAAATTCGGCTCGGGCAGGTGAGGGGAGGGCGCACAGAAACAGACACATGAGCAGTAGGCCGGGAGTGCAAAATACACGGGAAGGGAAAAACAAAAAGCTTTTCGGCATAAGGTGTCGTGTTTCGAATAAAAAAATAGTGTTTGATGGAGGTTAGCTGCGGCTTGCCGTGTTGTGCTGCGCGCAAAGGTAGGGTACAAGACTGCTTAGCCCGCACAGGGTTATAAGGAGAACGTATTCCTATGGAAGCTGTGGCATTTCTTATAGACTTCATTCTGCATATTGACAAGCATTTGTTCGAGTTGGTTGCCCAGTACGGTACTTGGGTATATGCCCTGCTCTTTTTTATTATTTTTTGCGAAACAGGTTTGGTTGTGACCCCTTTTTTGCCCGGCGATTCCCTGCTTTTCGCCTCGGGGGTGGTTGCTGGGGCGGGGCTGTTGGGCTACCCGCAGGTGTTGGTAGCGCTCTTGGTGGCAGGGGTTTTGGGGGATGCCGTTAATTATAGCATCGGGCGCTTTGTCGGGCCTTCTATTTTTAAAAAAGACACGCGCTTTATCAAAAAAGCGCACTTGCTTAAAGCGCATGCCTTTTACGAAAAGCATGGCGGCAAAGCCATTGTGCTGGCGCGTTTTATCCCTATTGTGCGTACCTTTGCGCCTTTTGTGGCGGGAATTGCGTTAATGAATCCCGGCACCTTCTTTTTGTTCAATGTCAGTGGCTGCGTGCTGTGGGTCGGCTCACTGGTTTCCGCAGGCTATTTTTTGGGGCATACGCCCTTTGTCCGTGATAATTTTGCGCTTATTGTGTACGTGATTATTATTATATCAGTGTTGCCTGTCGTGATCGAAGTATTGAAGTCGTGGAAAGTGAAGAAAAGCCCTACGGAATAAGAGAGTCCTACCATGCCCCTGCCTCCTGTGCGTGTGCGGATAGCCCTTGCTGTCCTTGTTGTCAGCTGTGTGCTGTACTTTGTTGTGCGCGGCACGCTCCCCACGGCGGATACCCTCACCTTGTACGGCAATGTGGATATCCGGCAGGTGGAATTGGCTTTCCGAGTGGGCGGGCGTATGGATCATGTGGCGGTAGACGAAGGGGATGCCGTGCAAGCGGGGCAATTGTTGGCCCGTTTGGATGCTCAGCCTTTAGAAGACGCCTTGCGGCGGGCCACCGCCGAGCTTGCCATGCAGCAGGCTGAATTAGACAAGATGCGACTGGGCTATCGCCCTGAAGATGTGGAGCAGGCCCGCGCCGCCTTGAGCGGGCAGGAATCCACATTGATGTTAGCCCGCCAGAGCCTTGACCGGGTTTCGCGTCTTTACGCGCAGCGCGCCGTGGCACAAAAGGAATTGGACAGCGCGCAGGCGAACGCCCGCGAAGCTGTGGCAAGGGTGGACGCAGCCCGCGAGCAATTACGCCTGATGCGGAGCGGCTATCGTGCAGAAGACATCAACCGCCAGCAGGCCGCTGTGGATGCGGCACAAGCCGCTGTGGATGCCGCCCGAACCAATGTGGCGGATACCAGCCTGTACGCGCCGCAAGAGGGTATTGTGCTCACCCGAGTGCGTGAGCAGGGGGCCGTAGTGCAGGGCGGGCAAACCGTGCTGACCCTGACCCTGAATACCCCTACGTGGGTGCGCGCCTTTGTGACCCAACCGCAATTGGGGAATATCCACCCTGGGCAGCCGGTGCTGTTGCAGATTGACGCCACCCCGGGGGTGACCTATCGGGGCACGGTGGGTTTTATTTCTCCGGCAGCGGAATTCACACCAAAGACGGTAGAAACAAAAGAAATTCGTAATGATCTGGTATTCCGTTTTCGGGTACTGGTGGAAAATCCGGGGCAGGTTATGCGCCAAGGCATGCCCGTCACACTGACCTTGCGTAAGGACGGAGGCACACCGTGACCAGCGGGGCACCCGTGATAGTTGCGGAACCAGCCCCTATCATTACCTTGCAAGATGTGGTTAAGGTTTTTCCCACGGCTCCGCCGACCACGCCCCCCGCCCTAGGTGGTATTTCTGCCTTTGTGCCTTCTGGCGCCATTGTGGGTTTGGTGGGGCCGGACGCGGCGGGGAAAACCACGTTGATGCGTTTGCTGGCAGGGCTGCTTTTGCCCACCAGCGGCTCCATTTCCATGGCGACCACCGATATCGGGTATATGCCGCAGCGTTTTGGACTGTACGAAGACTTATCCGTGCTGGACAATTTGACCTTACACGCCGAATTGCGCGGCCTAGAGGGGGCAAAGCGCACGCAGATGTTTGGTACGCTGCTGACCTTCACGGCCTTAACCCCCTTTGTAAACCGACTGGCGGGTAAACTTTCAGGGGGGATGAAACAAAAATTGGGTTTGGCCTGCGCCTTATTGACGACCCCGCGTCTGCTCTTGCTGGACGAGCCTGGCGTGGGGGTTGATCCTTTGTCCCGCCGCGAATTGTGGCGCATGGTTCACCAATTGGCGGGCAAGGGAATGTCTGTTGTCTGGTCAACGTCGTATATGGACGAGGCGCAGCGCTGTAGCCATGTGCTTATGCTTGAGCAAGGTCGGCTGGTGTATGAAGGCGCGCCCCAAACCTTGATGCAGCGGGTTCAGGGGCGGGTATTTCAGGTGCAGGCCGCTGCCAGCGGCACGGCGCGCATGTTGGCGGCTTTGTCGCAGAGTGCGGGTGTGCGTGATGCCCTGATTCAGGGGAGTAAAATACGCTTGCTGCTGGCCCCAGATGCGGACAAAGCCCGCATTGCCGCGCAGGCGGGGGGGCAGCTGTGCACGGTGGCCCCGTGCCTTGAGGACGCGTATATGGATACGGTGGGCGGGATTGATCAGCGGCCTTCGCCCTTTGCGGACATCCTCCAGACACAGCGTGTTTGTGCGCGTGGGGGGGATGCGCCGCCGATTATTGTTGCCGAAGGGCTAACCCGTTTGTTTGGGGACTTTGTGGCGGCGAACAATATCAGTTTTAGCGTGGGGGCGGGAAAAATTTTTGGCCTGCTCGGGCCCAATGGCGCGGGCAAGTCTACCACCTTTCGTATGCTCTGCGGTTTACTGCGGCCCACGCGCGGTGCCTGTTTTGTGGCAGGCACCAATCTATTGAAGGCGCGGGAAGCCGCGCGGGCCAAGCTTGGCTATATGGCGCAAAAATTTTCTTTATACGGTGAATTGACCGTACAGCAGAACATGAATTTGATGGCGGATTTATATGATATCCCGCGTCAAGAGCAGCGCAGCCGTATTGAGCAGCGCATGGAAGCTTTGGATATTGCCCCCTTTGCCAAGGTACAGGCGGGAGACTTGCCGCTGGGGCACAAACAGCGCCTTGCCATGGCCTGTGCCACTCTGCACAATCCTCCCGTGTTGTTTTTGGACGAACCCACCTCTGGGGTAGACCCGCGCACCCGTCGTGATTTCTGGAAGCATATCAGCGCGATGACCCAAAACGGTGTGGCCGTGCTGGTGACAACCCATTTTATGGAAGAGGCGGAATATTGCGACGAGATAGCCCTCATTATCCACGGCAGCATGATCGCACGCGGCACACCGGACGACTTGAAAACCCGTTGTCCGCATCAATTTCTCGACGCAGGCAGGAGTGACCCCACCCTTGAAGACGCGTTTATCGCCTACATTCAAGCGGACAACGCCGCCCCGCACGAAGGACACGCATGATGCCTTTGGCTCCTTACCCTCCGCATTCCTTCAGTGCCTACGCCCGATGGTGCAAACAATTGGCGGCTCTGGTGCGGAAGGAATTCAAACAGATTGTGCGCGATCCCTCGTCGTATTTGGTTGCGGTGATTCTGCCCATGATTTTTTTGCTCCTGTTTGGCTATGGTATCACTCTGGACGCGGGTGTCATGCATATTGCGGTGCTGGACGAAAGCGGCACGCCCGCGAGCAGCGCCATCAGCGCAGAATTTGCCCATTCACCTAATTTTACGGTGCGCCCTGTCTTGTCCCGCGCTCACGCCGCCCAATTGATGCGTGATAGTGAAATTGCGGGTTTGGTGGTTTTTCCCTCCAATTTTGATACCCTGCTGACGATGGAAGGCCGTCATGAGAGCGTGTCCCCAGTACAGGTTATTGTGTCCGGTGCGGAGCCCAACACCGCCAGCTTTATTCAGGCCTATAGTCAGGGGGTTATTGATACCTGGCAGAGCACCCGCGCGGGTACTCTGCTGCGCCGTCCCATCGCGCTGGAGCCGCGCATCTGGTTTAATCCCGCCGCCATGAGCCGCTGGTTTCTCGTACCCGGCTCCATTACCGTGGTGATGACCCTCATTGGTACTATGCTCACGGCTTTAGTGATTGCCCGCGAATGGGAGCGCGGCACGATGGAATCGCTCTATGCTAGCCCTGTGACGCGCATGCAGATTTTACTGGGGAAGCTGATTCCCTATTATTGTATGGGGATGTGTTCCATGTCTCTCTGCGCGCTGGCGGGGGTGTATTTGTTTGAGGTGCCCTTCCACGGATCTATTTTTGCCCTTTTTGTGCTGTCTACCGCGTTTTTGATTCCCGCCTTGGGGCAGGGCCTGTTTATTTCTATCCTTACCAAAGAACAATTACTGGCCGCGCAAGCCGGGCTGCTGACGGCCTTTCTCCCCGCGGTCATTCTTTCGGGCTTTATTTTTGATATCAATAGCATGCCTCGCGTCCTGCAAATTATCACCTTTGTAGTGCCCGCGCGGCATTTTAACGTGAGCCTGCAAACCGTGTTTCTGGCGGGGGATATTTGGGCGGTCTTTGTGCCCGGCATGGCCTATATGCTTGGGCTTGGGCTGGTGCTGCTGACCCTGACCTATCGCCGGCTTATTAAAAGATTGGACGCCTAACATGCATAATTGGCTCATCTTTTTCCGTCAGGTTTTCGCCATTGCCCGTAAGGAATTGCTGGTGCTGATGGGCAAGCCCAAAAGCCGTTTTATGGTACTGATCCCGCCTGTGGTGCAGATTTTTGTGTTTGGTTTTGCCGCCACCATGGAAGTGAAAAATGTGGATGTGCTTATCTACCAGCAAGATACGGGTATCTGGAGTGCCGAAATTATCAGCCGTTTGCGCGGCTCCCCCACCTTTAGGCATATCACCTTTGCGGATTCGCCCGCCCACATTGAGCAGGCCCTGAATACGCAGGAAGATCTGCTGGTATTGGCTTTTCAGGCGGATTTTTCGCGCACTATCGAGAAGGGCGATCCGGCTACCGTACAAATTTTGCTTGACGGGCGCCGTTCCAATGCCGCCCAGATTGTCACGAGCTATGTGCAGCACATTGTTGGCGAGGTGGGCCGGAGCACGCCTTTGGGCCAAGCCAGCACCCGCGCACAGGTACAGACGCAAGTGCTCCACTGGTTTAACCCGAATTTGAATTTTCGGTGGTTTATTGTTCCCAATCTTATTGGTATGATTAATTTTATTATGGGGATGCTCGTGACAGGGCTTACTGTGGCCCGCGAGCGTGAGCTGGGCACTTTTGACCAGATGCTTGTATCCCCCGCGCGTCCTCTTGCCATTGCTGTGGGCAAATTGTTGCCCGGCTGTCTTATTGGCTTGGCACACGGGACTATTTTTTTGTTTGCCGCCTATGTTTGTTTTGAAATTCCCTTTGTGGGGTCGGCGGTGATTCTCTACGCGGCTATGCTCCTTTTTTCGCTTTCTGCCAGCAGTATGGGGCTGATGGTTTCGTCTTTTGCCTCCACCCAGCAACAGGCCTTCCTTGGGGCGTTCACCGTGGCGGTACCGTGCATTTTGCTGTCTGGCTTTATGACACCGATCAATAATATGCCAGCATTCTTGCAATATCTTAGTCAGATCAACCCGCTCCGTCACTTTATTGTGATTACCCAAGGCGTGTTTTTGAAAGATATATCCCTTGCCGCCGCTTGGGATTCGGGCAGTAAAATAGCCGCTATTGCTTTGGTTTCGGCAGTGCTGGCGGTGTGGATGTTTAAGCGCAGGGCGTAGCGTTGGGGGGAGCCCGTGTGGGTAAGGGGGAGAGGGGCAGAAGACGGTGCCTCTGCCCCTGCGAGACTCAGGCTTTTTTCATACTTTCAATAATAGTATCTAATTGCTGGGCCAGAGTGCTGAGGTCGGCAATGGCGTGGGAGGAAGTTTCCATATTGGTGGCGGTTTCGCTGGCAAGCTCGCTGATAAGGGTAACGGCGTCGGCGGCATGTTGGCTGGTTTGGGTTTGTTCTTCCGATTCCTGCGCTATGGCTTGCATTTCTTGGGCGGTTTGGGCGGCATGGTCATGGATGCGTTCGAGCATCGCCCCAGCGTCCAGAGCCTGTTGTGAAGAATTATTGAGCACCTTCACGGCATGGGTGGTGGCATCGTTACTTTTTTCCACACTTTTTTGGATAGTGGTGACGGCTTCTGACACTTGCGCTGTGGCCTGAATTGTTTGTTCTGCCAGTTTACGCACTTCATCGGCAACCACGGCAAAGCCCCTGCCCACATCCCCGGCACGGGCGGCTTCAATAGCGGCGTTCAAGGCCAGCAGGTTGGTTTGGTCGGCAATGCCCTCAATCATGGTGACCACATGATTGATGTCTGTGGCTTGCTGGCTCAGGCCGTGCATTTCTTGTACGAGGGTGTCTGTTTGGTTGATAACGCCTTGTAGGGTGGCAATCAGTTCCTGCATCATTTTCACACCGGACTGGGCTTCATGGCGGGTGTCCACGGCATGCCCAGAGGTGCTGGTTGCACGTTCCAAAATGCCGCGCGCGCTATGGTTCATTTGGGTCATTCCCGCTGCGGTATTGGCGGAGGTGTCGCGTTGTTTCTGAGCCATGGCATTGGTGTGCTTGATCTGGCTGTCCAATTGTGTGGCCGCAACGGAGAGACTGCCCGAAACATTTTGGGCGGCTTCGGCGGCGCTGGCGATATTCTTATTTTGGATTTCAATAACCCGGGCTTGCTTTACGCTTTCGGTAACATCGGCCATGAGGGTGAACGCGCCAAGGAGCGCACCTTCTAGGTCGAACAGGCGGGTAGCGCTGACCATGGCATGGTGTTCTTGCTTATCGGGCGTGACAAAGGAATAGGACTCCCCAACAATATCCTTGCCGTCTTGGAGAACACGCTTGGTATTGGTGCGCCTGTGGGGATCGTTGAACAGGGCCTGCCCACGGGGGATGCCCACATATTGGGAGGCGGGTGGGGCTTTGCCGTAGAGGGTGAGGGCTTCATTGTTAATGAAGGTAATGCGGTCTTGGGTGTCGGTAATAACACAGGGCAGGCCGAGGCCCTTCATGAGGCCTTTAGAAAAGCCCAGTTCTACTTTAAGGGCGTTGATCATGGTAGTTAGGCTATCGCACAGGCTTTGCATCTCCGTACTGTGCTGTGGGGCAAAGTCGGTGCGGTAATTGCCGTCCGTCACCGCATCACACAATTGGGCAATGCCTTTGAGGGGAACAAACACCATTTTACGTAGAAAAAATAGCAAGGATAAAATGAGCAGTACCAGCCCCACGAGGGAAAGAACAGCGTTGATGAGCTGTGAGTGGCGGCTGCTGTCCATAAGGGGGGTTACATCTTTGCTGAAAACAAGGGCCCCCAGAATTTTTTTGCTACTGCCGTGGCAGTGGTAACAATCGGGCGCGTTGGAGATGGTGCGTACAAACACAAATGTATCCAAAGGCCCTTCGGTGGTCAGTATCCCCGCTTTGACAGGCTGTTGTAGCGCATTGTGCACCAGTGCGGTGACACTGGGCGTGGCAAATTGCTCAAACACGGGCTTGCGTTCTTGTTTGGGATTATGGCTGTAGGTAATATTGCCATCAAAACTAGTAAGATAAATATTGACATCGGCATAGCGTTCTGCCAGTTGGGCGACAATAGCGCGGGTTCCCGTATCATCGCCTTGTCGCATGGGAGCGTCAATTATTTGGGCAATGAGTTCCGATTCCATGCGGGTGCTCTGGGTCATACTGTCCAAGTTGCTATGTTTTTGGAACAGGATGTTATAGCCCCCCAGCAGCGTAAAAATGACCAACGAAGTCAGACTCACCAGAATAATACAGAGAGTTTGCAAAGAAATTTTGTGGGCAGGCATGCGTCGCTCCCTATTAATGAGCACCGCTGTACATCAGCGGGGCACGTTTAAAAGATCGAATACGCTTGGCATGGCAGGATTGGCAGGTTTCGGCGGAGGGTTTACGCTGGATGAGGCTCGGATCGCCGTTTTCGGCGTGAGCGGCTCCTGCGCCGTGGCAGGTTTCACAGCCCACGTCAGCCAGATGTGGGCTTGTGTTATAGTCGACAAAGCCCCCTTTGTTGTAGCCTGTGGTATGGCAGGCGTAGCATTCCCGCAATTCTTCAGGGGTAAGCTTCGGGGCCATCATAGCCACATGAATCCATGACTTGGCTTTTTTAGACTGTTTTTGAAAAGTCGTGTATTCGGCTTCATGGCATTGACCGCACGCGGCAGAGCCAACATAGGCTTGTTGCTTTGTTGCGGCGCTGGCGGCCGGCAGCCCCATAAAGTATGTAAGCACAAGGCTGCATATAAGAGCACAGGCATACGCACAAAAGAGCTTCATACTATTCACGTCCTTATGCTAAGAGGTACAAGAAGTCGTATATAGGCGTAAGGTGAAAGATTACCCGATATTTTGGATGATGACAAGCGTGTAGGGCGTGAATAGCGTAAAAAAAAGGAGCGGAAGGGCTCCGCTCCTGAATGCTTTAGTGCGCGCAGGAACCGCCGCAACTGCAGGAACCGCAGCAACCCTCACTGGTGGGCAGGGGATTGGCAGCCTCAAGGGAGAAGCCCATGGGGGTGAGGTCGATGTGGATGTCGCCCAAGGTGCTGACCAGATTTTTTTCCATGCAGAAGGAAAATCCCGACAGGCTGAAGCTTTCGTCTTCGTCGGTGGCGGCATCAAGAGCCAAGGCCAGCTTGGGGCCGCCGCAACCGCCATGGGCGAGATAGATGCGGATGTTTTCTTTTTCTTTATCGGCAAAATAGCCTTCAAGTTCCGTGCATACGGCATCAGTCATGGTGATCATGGGTATTCCTTACTAGGTAGGGTTATACGGTTGTAATATAAAAAAAGCGGTTCTGTGAAGAACCGCCGTCTATTCAGTCAGAATACAGGGCTGTTACCCGCTACAGGAACTCGAGCCGGAGCAACCACCACAAGAACTGCTGCTGCCACCGCTGCTTAAGGGAATACCGGGTTCAACGGTAAAGCCCATATAGGTAAGATCAATGGAAACAGATTGAATTTTTTCCAGCAATTCTTTTGCGATGCAAAAGGTGAAACCTTCTTGCTCAAAGGAGCTGTCGTCTTGAGTAGGCTCATCCAGAGCCAGTGCCAAGCGTGGCCCGCTTCAGCCGCCGGGGGCTAGATAGACACGAATAGTGCCTTTGTCTTTATCCGCAAAGTACGCTTCAAGCTCTTTGCGGGCGCTTTCGGTGATGGTAATCATGTCATATCTCCCTGAGTGTTGCAAATATACACACATATTGAAGGTGTGCTGCTTTGGAGGTGCTTTTCCAAAAAGGCATAGCTGCGGACAGACTGTGCCCATAGTCTCGGTTCTGTTCTTGTAAATAAGGCCCGTCTTTTTTTTTGTCAACGGCTTAACGCCACGGAAGCACCTGTCTTTACCCTGTGGGGGGACTTCCCTCCGTATAAAAAGCGGTGTAGTATACAGCCAACACCAAAATATCTATCAGGGAGACACCATGGAGCCGAAAGTATTGGCAGCACAAGAAGCCTTGGCAACAATGATAAGCCGCTTGGCAGACGCTCTTGCCGCGCGTCATGCGGGGGGCGCGGCCTTGATGTTGGTGGGCATTCAGCGGCGGGGGGCGGATATTGCCCGTCGCCTGCACGTTCTGCTCACAGCGCGCTATGGCTGTGATATCCCACTGGGAACACTGGATATAAATTTATATCGTGACGATTGGACCTCTCTTGAAGACAAGCCGCATATCGGGCAATCGTGCATTCCCGTTCCGGTGGACGGGATGACAATTGTTTTGGTGGATGATGTGCTGTATACGGGGCGTACCATTCGTGCGGCCTTGGAAGCGTTATTGGATTATGGTCGCCCCAAAGCTGTGGAATTGTTGGTGTTGGTGGATAGAGGGCACCGTGAATTGCCCATTCAGGCCGATTATGTGGGCCAGAGCGTCAGCACGACGCGGCAGGAGCAAGTGAATGTGCTGCTGCGGGAGCGGGACGGTCAAGATACCATTTTGTTGGTGTAAAGGCATAAAAAATATATCTTGTCTATCGCTACCCTCGGGTGCTCATTCCCTAGTGTGGGGTCATTCTGATGTATTATAGTGGAATGATGAATATTTTTGCAAATATTGCCGAGCAGCGTATCCGTGAGGCGCAGGAAAAAGGCGAATTTGACCTTTTGCCCGGGAGCGGTAAGCCTGTGGTGCTGGAAGACGAATCCCATATTCCTGAAGATTTACGCATGGCCTACAAAGTATTGCGTAATGCCGGATTTGTTCCCCCCGAAGTGGCGGAACGCAAAGAAATTGATAGCCTGCTGGACGCCTTGGAGCGTGGCTCGGACGAAAGACGCAAAACGCAACAAATGCGTAAACTTGAGGCCTTGGTCTTCCGCATGAGGTTGCGCCACCGTTCTGTTACGCTGGAAGCCAACGACGAATATTATGCGAAAGTGGTCAAAAGGATGTCCGTATTATAAAAGTTGTTGCTGGTGAAACGCGGTGCCAAAACCGCCGCTCCACGGCTGTAATAAGGGCATCCGGCACTGACAGCCCCTTTCCGCTTTTGTGTGCCAACTATTTCGCAAACCCGTGCCAAGTGTCGCGCCCGCGTCGTAAAAATATTAATTATAACTTGACGGCTCGCTAAAGGCTGTCTAATAATCCAGAGTTATTGTTTGTATGCAGCGTGGCATACCCTAAAAAATGTAGAGGGTTCAGCGTGCTATTTTTGCTCTCTTCTAAAAACAAGCCTGCGGTTTTGGTTGCTTTTTAGAATACAGCGCTTCGGCGTGGGAGTTTGCCGCTTTCTCCTCTCGCACCACAAACATTTGCAAAGTCCTACAAAGGAGCCGTTGTGGAATATATTCTTGAAGACATTTCTCCTGTCAAAAAAAAGGTACAAATTACCGTTGATCCTAAAGAAGTGGAAGCTGCAATTTTGGCCGCTGTGGCGGTATACCGCACCACTTTACAGATGGACGGCTTCCGCAAGGGCAAAGTTCCCGCTTCGGTAGTGGAAAAGCGCTTTCACGAAAAAATTTATCAGGAAGCCAAGCAGGATTTGGTCAATGTGCACATCAATGAAGTTGTCACTCAATTGGCTGTAAGCCCCATCTCTTCCATCGATTTTGATGGCAAAGATATGGTGCGTGGCGAAGCGTATGTGTACAGTATCAGCTTTGAAGTGCTGCCCCCCTTTGATTTGCCAGGGTACGAAGGTTTGGAAGTCGATGAAGAAAAAGCTGAAGTGAAAGACGCGGAAGTGGACGAAGTGGTGAACCGCATTCTGCGTGACCGCAGCGATTTGGTTCCCGTGGAAGGCAAGGGGCCCGCTGTGGACGGGCAAGTGGTGGAGCTTGACTTTGCCGCTTTTGAAAATGGCGTGGCCTTAGAAGGCATCTCTGCCCAGAATTTCCAGCTTAGCCTTGGCGAACGTCAGGCTTTGGACGCTTTTGAAGATTTGGTGAAAACAATCCCCTATGGCGAAGAAAAAGAAGGCGAAGTTACCTTCCCCGCAGATTTTATTGCCAAGGATCTGGCCGGTAAGACCGTGACCATGAAGGTGAAAGTTCACGCCATTAAAGAGCGCAAACTGCCGGGTATGGATGATACCCTTGCCAAGTCTGTGGGCTACGAAAATGTGGAAAAATTGCGTGCCGGCATTGTGGATTCCTACATGAAAAGCCGTAAGGATCTGAACAAAGCCGCCGCCCAGAAAACCTTGCTGGATCGTCTGTTGAAAATGGTTGACTTTGTGCTGCCCGAATCCATGGTGGAAACCCACACCCACACCTTGGTGGCTGAAACCCGTGCCCGTTTGGAACGCCAGGGCAAAAGCCTAGAATCCATCGGCAAGACCTTGGAACAATTGGTGGCTGACGCCCGCCCCGAAGCGGAAAATATCACTCGGGTGCAGGTGTTTCTGTTGACGGTGGCCGCCAAAGAAGGCCTTGAAGTGACCGAGCAGGAAGTAGACCAGCACTTGTATCAGATGTGCCACCGCTCCGGTGAAGATTTCAAGGAAGTCAAGGATGCCTATGCGCGTAGCGGGATGATCTTCACCCTGCGCGACCGTCTGTTGTCTGACAAAGCCATGGACGCCATCTATGCTAAGTCCACAGTTACGGAAGTGGAACCCAAGGTAGAAATTACCGCCAGCAAATAAGCGCGCCTTGCCAAGGGCGGGCTTTGACCTTAGTTTAGGCGAAGAGCCGTTATTAGCGCAGGTTTTTTAGTAAGATTGCCAGCAGAAAACGTGTTTTTCTGCTGGCATAAGCCGCTTTTGAAGGCGGTATATGTTTTGGCTTCTGTTATCCGCAGAGCCTCTTGTTTTATCGGTATCAGCCGATAAGCTTCAGTGAACACCATTTTTTTATCCCAAGAGGTTGTCATGGTCGCTATTCCCATGGTTATTGAAACGACAGGCCGCACCGAGCGTGCGTATGATATCTATTCGCGCTTATTAAAAGACAGAATTGTCCTCTTGGGTACAGAAGTCAACGACACCGTTGCCTCCTTGATCTGTGCACAATTGTTGTTTTTGGAATCGCAGGATCCTGAAAAGGAAATTAACCTGTATATTAATTCCCCAGGCGGGTCGGTTACGGCGGGCCTCGCTATTTATGATACCATGCGGTATATCACCGCGCCGGTGTCCACCGTGTGCATGGGCCGCGCGGCAAGCATGGGCGCGCTATTGCTTACCGCTGGGGCTGCCGGCATGCGCTATGCCTTGCCCAATAGCCAAATTATGGTGCACCAGCCTTCGGGCGGGTTTCAGGGGCAAGCTACGGATATTGACATTCATGCCCGCGAAGTGTTGCGCTTGAAGCAGCGCCTCAATGAAATTATGGCGGAACATACGGGCCAAACCATGGAAGCCGTTATTCACGCTACCGAGCGTGACAATTTTATGACCGCGCAAGACGCCGTTACCTTTGGTCTGGTAGACCGAGTGTTGGTGTCCCGCAAAGATCTGACCGGCGCAGTTACAGACAGCGACGACAAATAGTCGGAGAGTTCCACATACATTCCGCGCATGCTTTTCTTTGGGGGGGCAGGCCGCGTATAAAAGGCGTACAGCATATGACGAAACAAAAAGGTGATGATACGGAACAGCGTTGTTCCTTTTGTGGTAAAAGTCAATTTGCAGTTAAGAAGTTGATTGTCCAGAACAACGCCAGCATTTGCGATGAATGTGTGGGTATTTGTAACGAAATCATCGCACAAGAAAAAGTTGCCGAAGTTATCGGTGATGAGCGTTTGCTGTCGCCGCAGGAAATTAAGGATCGGCTTGACGAATATGTCATCGGTCAGACTGAAGCCAAGAAGATTCTGTCCGTGGCTGTCCACAATCATTATAAGCGTGTGTTTTATGCCGAAGCTTTGGGCAATGATGTGGAGCTGGAAAAAAGCAATGTGTTGCTGGTGGGCCCCTCGGGCAGTGGCAAAACACTGTTGGCGAAAACATTGGCCCGCGTGCTTAAAGTGCCTTTTGCCATTGCGGACGCAACCACGCTGACAGAAGCGGGCTACGTGGGGGAAGATGTGGAAAATATTTTGGTGCAATTGCTCCAAAATGCCGACTACGACTTGGGCTCCGCCAGCAGGGGCATCATCTATATTGACGAAATCGACAAAATTTCGCGTAAGGGCGACGGCCCGTCCATCACCCGCGACGTTTCTGGTGAAGGCGTGCAGCAGGCTCTGCTCAAAATTATTGAAGGCACGGAGGCCAATATCCCCCCCAAGGGCGGGCGTAAGCATCCGCAGCAGGAATTTATCCGCATGGACACCAGTAATATTCTGTTCATTGTGGGGGGCGCTTTTGTGGGGCTGGATAAGATTGTGGGTGAACGCATGGGGGGCGGGGGACTC